>JAGOJA010000008.1:0-8439 GCA_017995345.1 Flavobacterium sp. | reverse complement strand
GGAAATTATTATTCCAAATCTGAAACTTGGAATCAAAAAATCACTCAAATGGTCGTAAAAAATTACACAAACACCGCTAAAACTGATAATCAAGCCAATAACCGACAATCTGGATAGACGCTCTCCTCTAAAAAAAGTAATAATAACAATCCATAAAGGAACTAGTGCTCCAATGATAGCTCCAAGTCCGCTGCTGATGTACTTTACGCCCCAAGTACTTAATCCGTTGCTTAAAACAAAACTAAGTATGCTTAGGATTATAATGGTTTTCCATTGTTTTCCCTTTGGCCATGGTGCTTTTTTATACAAGAAAAAGGAAATATAAAGGAATCCTCCTAAAAACTGTCTGATGGCGACAAGTTGCAAGGCAGGCATGTGTTTCACACCCTCTTTTGAAGCAATCCAGGTTGTTCCCCAAAAAAAACTAACCCAACATAAAGCCAAAATTGGCAATCCAATGGCAGTGGCTCTAGACGAAACAGCATTCTTAATTTTAGTTCTCACGTTACAAATTTGGCTTTGTAAATGTATACTTTAAAACGTTTTCTACGCAACAGCTTAAAATTATTTTTCCGCCAAAATTATTTGCAGGATTAAATTGTGGCAAAGCTAAACTCAACTCTAAGGCCTTTTGGGTATAATAGGTTTCCCGTGAAGGATGTGATGGAGCTACTGCATTGAAGATTTCATCCCAAGAATTAGTTGCTATGATCTTCTCAATAATACCCACACAATCGTCCTTATGAATTAAATTAATCGGAGCATTGGGCTGGTCTATGTTTTTACGACCTGCTAAGAAATGTATCGGATGACGGTCTTCGCCAATTAAGCCACCAAAACGCAATACCGTCGTTTTGAAATGATTGTTGTTTTGCAACAATTGTTCCGTTTGCAACAACTGTTTGCCGCTTTCCGTAGCTGGTTTCGGAAACGTTTTTTCTGTTACAAAAGCATCGTCATCATTATAAACCGATGTTGAACTGATGAAAAGTACGTTTTTAACTGACGAATTTTCTATAAAGGGAATGACATTTTTAATCTTGGCAACAAAATTTTCTTTCTCTGAACCGCGCAGTTTCGGCGGGATATCGATGATTAGAATTTCAGAATTTTCTAAAAAATCGGTTGCATTTCCAGTGATCTTGTTTTCTGAAAGTGTTATTAAATAAGGAGTAATTCCTGCTTTTTCTAGCGTGGCTAATTTCTCAGATGAAGTCGTTGAGCCCTTCACCGAAAATCCTTTTGAAAGTAAGGCTTTCGCCAAAGGAAAACCCAGCCAGCCACAACCTAGAATACTAATTTTTGTCATTTTTGTATTTCAATTATTCGACTTTCAAACTGTCCTTTACTATTGCGACACGCTCTTTTACAACAGGATTTACAACAGCAGGATTCAAAGTGTTTGCAACCACTACTGGACTTGGTTTTATTTTTTGTCTAATGACCACCGCATCGTTCAAAACAAATGGCGTTGGCATCATCCAGTTTTCTCTTTTTGTTATTTGAAATAAGGGATTGGTCAGTAAATCAAACGAACTTTCTAATAATTCCAGGTCTAAAACCGTTGCCGAATTCACACTGAACTGCATTTCTAATGGTGCGTTTCCAACTACATAATAACTCAGTATTTTTCTTCCTTTTCGTTGGTATAATGAATTTTTTTGTCCTAATGTAGATACGCCGTTTGCTTTGAAATTATGAATGGCCATATTTTCATTGGCAAAAATATCATAACGATTAACGTTTCTGTTTGGTGAGATTTTTATCTTCACATACCTTTGGTTACCAACAATTCGGTCCTCCAGAAACGTGATGCTTGGTTTCGGAATTTCTTTTGTAGGCGCCTTGGCAGCGTAGGTAAAACCGGAATTGTATTTGCTGAACAACGGTATGTCATTCAAATTAGTCGCTTTTTTAGGGTTTTTACCCAAGTAGCCTTTCGTCCATGAATCCAGATTGGTATCGTAAGTCGTCCAGTTAGCTTGGTTTGTATCGGCATTGTAGATATACAATAAGCTGTTGGATTTGGCTTTCCCATATTCGTACCCTGATTCAGAATGTGCTTTCGCAAAAAATCCAATGGCAAGCACAAAAAACACTAAA
The DNA here is from genome assembly GCA_017995345.1 of Flavobacterium sp. GTDB lineage: Bacteria > Bacteroidota > Bacteroidia > Flavobacteriales > Flavobacteriaceae > Flavobacterium. The sequence continues at coordinate 6,336 of JAGOJA010000008.1, read as the reverse complement.
GACCAGATCCCTTTTTTGGCGAAAGGCCCAAAAACAGGCAATAGTATTCCAAAAGTCAAAACGGTAAGTACGGCACTTCCAAACAGCACTTTTAATCCCAAACCGATAGGAAACATCTGGATGAAAGGCGCTATAAGAAGTAAAGCCGGAACGCTAAAAACTAGCGTTAAGATTTTGCGGGATTTTTGGGTAATGATAAATGCAGCGAATAGGAGTAATCCAAAATAAACTGGAATAATCAAGAAACCTGCTCCCGGCAATGCAAAAGCAACTATTCCGTTTATGATAATCCAAATAATCAATGGAGCTACATAATGATTCATCGTTACTTTCTTAGCAGAAAAATAGTTGTAAAACGCTAAAGTTATTGCTAGTGCCAAAAGTACAAAAGCAGCAATATAAGCATGACCATTGTATGTAAAACCGTTGAGTAAATCGTTGTATTGTGGGTAGATGATCAGTAACGCTTTCCATCCAAAAAATGTAATTAATCCGGTTGTAATCAGGGAGCCCAAAAGCGGAATAAATCCTTTTCCGATTTCTCGAAATGATAAAAGTCGTTTGGCTTTGCCTAAAAACAGCAGGAAAATAAGCAATGTTAATGCGAGTACTACCATGGGTAAAACCCAACTAAAAGGATAGCTTATAAAAGTATAAGGAATCGTAAAATACACATAGTCTTCGCTGGCTTGTGTCATATTTAAGTCAGCGTTTGAAAAATATTTCAATAAAGGCATCAAATAGGAGCCTTGATGCGCCAATGTGTTTTTGTCTAAATGATTGATGTCGTCTTGAGCGGTATGATAGTTATAATGACCATCAATAAACGCAAAATTATACCCTTGAATGTTTCCTTGTTCTCTGAAAACAGTCAAATCAGTGTCATTGGGTAACATTTTATAAATGCTATACATCAAGGAATTTGATACTGGAAAAGTGGCTTTTGCAGCAGCAAACTCTTTCACTAATCCTGCATTTCCCTTGTTGGTTTCCATCAGCATATAACTAGGTCCAGAGGAACCACGCGCTTCAAAATTCAGTACTAAACCCACCTCTTTTGCCCATGGATGTTGGGTTACAAAAAGCGCAGCACCATTTAATCCTAATTCTTCAGCATCCGAAAACAGAATAATAATATCATTTTTATGTGGACTTTTATTGTGCAAAAAAGCACGAACACTTTCTAAGATTGTCGCTACACCAGAACCCGCATCGCTTGCACCTGGAGAGTAGGAATGGGGTGCGCTGTCATAATGGGAAAGCAATAATAGTGCTTTGGAATTGTTGGAGCCTTTTATTCGAGCCAAAATGTTTTTTGATTGTACCAGATTGCCCCAATCGCTCAAGGTATAGCCTTCTTGAATTGAAGTTTGTAGTCCTAACTTATTGAGCTCTTTCACAAGATAATTCGTTACTACTTCATGATTTTTTGATCCTACATAATGGGGCTTTTTCGAAATCGTTTCTACCTGGTTAAAGGCTCTTTTAGTCGAAAACTCAGTTGGTAAACCTTCGTCATCCGAAGTCCATTGAGGCATCATTGTAAAGTAAATTAACCCCAAGATTATGGAGACAAATAAACAGGCAAAAATGGAATAATACTCTTTTTTCATGATTGAGAATGTATATTGTAGGCGATTTGTGGTGTTAGATGTCTTTTTTTACTAGCATATAAAAATCATTGTCTAAAAGCATATAGCCTTGGTCATATAGGAAATAGTAGGTATTTCCTGTTTTGGTTTGTAAAATGTTTGTAAAAAAATTAAAATCAAAACCTTTGCTCAATAGTTTTGCCCGTGTGGTTTTTGATTTTCCTTCGGTATTAATTTCGGATAGAATGCGGTAATTCTTGCGCAACTTATTGTTGATGTTGCGCATAAAATTAGTACTGTCTTTGTTTATTTTGTTATTGTAGGCGTTGCGACAGCCGTCGCTGCAAAACTTTTTGTCTTCGCGTCCTACAATTTTTTCTCCACATTCTAAGCAAGTTTTGTTCATGCTTTTATTTTTTTGATATCGTATAAATCGGTTCTGCGGTCTTTTAAGATTCGGACACTTCCATGCTCATGAAGTTCTTTTAATAGATTCAAATCAACATCAACAATAAGAGTCATTTCAGTATTGGGAGTCGCTTCTGCTTTTATTCCGTTACTTGGAAAGGCAAAATCAGAGGGTGTGAAAACTGCGGATTGTGCATATTGAATGTCCATGTTGTTCACCTTAGGGAGATTACCTACACAGCCTGCAATAGCTACATAACACTCGTTTTCTATGGCTCTGGCCTGTGCGCAATGCTTCACTCTGGTGTAGGCATTTTGGGTATCAGTCAAGAATGGAACGAATAAAATGTTCATTCCCTCGTCAGCCATTAATCTGGAGAGTTCGGGGAATTCAACATCGTAGCAAATCATAATACCAATTTTTCCACAATCAGTATCAAAAGTCTTGATTTGTGACCCACCTGTCATGCCCCAATGCTGCACTTCGTTTGGCGTAACATGAATTTTGGCGTACATCTCTGAAGTTCCATCTCTTTTGCAGAGAAAACCCACATTGTATAGTGTGCCATTTTCTAAATGCGGCATACTTCCAGTGATGATGTTGATATTGTATGAAATGGCTAATTCCTGAAAGCGTTTGCGAGTAGGCTCTGAATATTTGGCTAATTCCCGTATGGCTTCTGCTTCAGACAAATGATTGTAATCAGCCATCAACGGAGCGATAAACAGTTCTGGAAATAGTGCAAAATCACTTCCGTAACCAGAAACGACATCAACAAAGAATTCGCATTGTTCGAATAAAGCTTCCAGATTGTTCAGTTGACGCATTTGCCATTGCACCAATCCCAATCGGATAACACTTTTTTCGAGGTTTATTAATTTTGGACTTTCGTCATAATATATGTTATTCCATTCCAGTAAAACGGCAAATTCTTTAGAATCTGTGTCGCCTTTCAGGTAGTTTTTCATCACTCTAATAACGTGAAAATCATTGCTCAATTGAAAAGAAAGAACAGGATCGTGCAATTCTTTTCTTTTTACCTTTTCGATGTAGTTTTTTGGAGTGAGTGTCTCGGCATGTTGCCCATAATTTGGAATCCTACCGGCAAAAACAATGGCTTTCAAATTCAATTGTTCACATAATTCTTTACGTGCATCATACAAACGTCTTCCTAACCGAAGTCCTCTGTAACTTGGATGAATAAAAACATCTATTCCATATAAAATATCACCTTTTGTGTTGTGGGTAGAAAAGGTATAATTTCCTGTAATCTCAGAATAATTATGGTTTTTATCTACTAAGGTTTCATCAACAATTAAGGACAATGCAGAGCCAACGACTTTATCATCTACTAAAATTACCAATTGACCTTCAGGGAAAATACTCAATAATTTTTCGATATGATTTTCTCTCCAGTAAGAACCTGCCATTTCTGGATAGGATTCTACCATAGATTTTTTGAGTTCTTTGTAGTCATCAAATTTTAGATTTCGTAACTCTACTTTGTTTATTTTGGCTTGCATAGTAATTTTATTTTCATCAAATATAGTTAAATTTTCCCATTTACAAACGGTTACAATTAGTTACAACCGAAAGTAAATAGTTAGTAACCGAATATTTTTTGCAAGTCACCGCATCTTTGCCATGTTGATTTGAAAGACGAATTCAACAAAACATATACTAGCATTTAAATACTATACGCCATGAAAAACAGAGTACAATTAATCGGAAGAGTAGGTCAAGATCCTGAAGTAAAAACTTTAGAAGGAGGCAAAAAATTAGCTACAATTACTATAGCTACAAATGATGTTTATTACAAAGAAAATGGAGATAAGGTAGAACAAACGGAATGGCATCGTGTTACCGCTTGGGGGAAAACGGCTGAAATTATTGAAAAGTATGTAACGAAAGGAAGAGAAATAGGTATCGAAGGGAAATTGACTCACAGGAGTTACGACGATAAAAACGGAGAAAAACGCTATGTTACCGAGATAGTTGCTAATGAGGTTTTACTTTTGGGGAAATAATTATTCCGTATTGAAGTAAAAAAGAGAATGCCCTCCGTGATAGAGGGCATTTGTATTTTGAATTAGGATTTTTTTTTCGTTAAATCGAACTGAGGACATCGCGTACAACGTTTGTCTTCTCCTTTTTTAAATTTCTTACAACATTTAGATTTACAGTTTTCTGCAATCTTAATGGTTTTAAGAATTTCTTTTTTATCCTTTTTCTTCTCCTTCTTTTTCTTTTCCAATGTATTCAGAATTAAAAATCTAAGGCAAATGTATATTGTTTTTATCTATTCTAAATAAATTTTAACATTTAAATCACTGGTTTTACAATCGAAGCTTGCTGTAAGTCTCTGTCAAACAGATATAAGCCGCCTTTGTCGTCACCAATTAAGTTGATTTTATCTAAAATAGATTTGGCGGTCGCTTCTTCTTCAATTTGTTCGGCAACATACCATTGTAAAAAGTTGTGTGTGGCATAATCTTTTTCAGAAAAAGTGATGTGCACCAATTCATTTATAGAATCCGAAACAAAAATTTCATGTTTATAAAGCTCTTCAAACATTCCTTTAAAGGTTTCATAAGTCGTTTTAGGTGCTTTTAAATCTGTAATTTGTGCATGACCTCCACGTTCATTTACATATTTGATTAACTTGAGCATATGCAGACGCTCTTCGTCAGATTGTGCAAACATGAATTGTGCGATTCCTTCCAGTCCGCTTACTTCAGCCCAACAAGCCATTGAAAGATAGATTTGTGAAGACTCTGCTTCGATACGAATTTGTTTGTTTAGGGCAATTTCAATATTTTTTGACAACATAATAATAAATTTTTAGTAAAGTTAACGAAAATAATCCATTTGTTATTGTCTCGAAAGCAGATCTTAGAATGTCATTTGATTTAATCTATTTGATGTCCTGCTTTATAATTCTGTAATCCCTTTGTTGTTAAAAATAGTTATTTTATGAATAAAGTTTTTAGTAGAGAAATTTTTTAAACTGAAAAAACCCTAAAAGAAATTTCTTTTAGGGTTTTTTATAGAATATTAAGAAAATATTATTTTACCATGAAAGTAACTCTTCTTACTAATTTTCTTGCAGCATCTGAATCTTTTTGAACTGAAGCATCTTCACCTGCACCAATTACATTTAATCTTGAAGCAGCGATGTTAGCTTTTACTAAAGTGTTTTTAACACTAGTAGCTCTTGCATTAGATAATTTATCATTGTAGGCAGATCTTCCAATTTCATCAGCATATCCAGTAATATCAACTGAAGCAGATGGATTGTTTCTTAAGTAGGTTAAGATAAAATCAATTCCTTCTGTAGAAACATTAGTTGGAGTAGATTTGTTGAAGTCAAAATAAGTAGCAACATAACCACCATTAATCAAACTTTTGATTAATTCATTATTGTAAACACCAGAATTAGTTCCGCCATTAGCACCGTAATTTTTTAATATGAACGCTTCAGTAGTATCGTCTACCCCATTGTTGTTTTTGTCGATAGATTGTCCTTTAGTGTTAACTAAGGCTCCAGCAGCAGTATTTTTTTCAGTATCCAAATAATCTGCTACACCATCGTTGTCAGCATCAACCATTTTGTCTTCGATTGCAGTAACTCTATCTTTTAATTCATTTGTAGCATCTGCTGAAGAAACCCAGTCAGCATGTTTAGTGTTTTTACCTAAGTAAACAGTAACACCAACAGTTCCGTTGAATAAAATTCCACCAAAACCTCTACCTGCATAAGCGCTAGCAGCATCAAAAGCAACATCTTGACTTGCATTAAGAATAGTTGTAAAGTCTCCAGTTAAAGCAACTCTGTTAGATAATTTAATTTGACCAGTTACACCAGCAATAAAATTACCCATTTTGTCTTTAATTGCAGAATTTTGATCTTCTAATTGAGCTAAACCGAAACCTGCATGTCCTAATAAACCAATAGTATTGGTCCAAGTTTCAAAATTCATAATTCTTCCTAAGTTAGCTACTGCTTGAAGATTTGCTCTGTAATATTTAGTGTCAAAAGAAAGAGAATTGTTTTTTCCTTCAAAACTGTTGTAGCCGAAGTCGGCTTTTAAACCAAATTTGTTGTTGAACATGTATCTAGCTCCAAGATCAACTGTGTAAGGGCTTGGTGTAGATGTAAAATAATTAGCTGACATCGGACGCTGTGTTTTGTTAACACCTCCAGCTAATTCAATAGACCATTTATTATAGTCGTTCTCTGTGGTTTTCTCATTCATAGTTTGAGCATTTACAGTTGAAACTGCAGTTGCTAAAACTAAAGCAAACATTAATTTTTTCATTATTGTATTTTTTTAG
>JAGOJA010000145.1 GCA_017995345.1 Flavobacterium sp. | reverse complement strand
GCTTCTAATGTAAAAACGGTACTGTCTTTTGCAACTTCAAGTTGAAGTTGTTCTGATTTGTAATCGCTTTCAAGAGAGACGATCTCTTTCAATAATTCTTCACTTACAGCAACAGCATTGGCATCGGATTGTTTTACGATTTGAAGAATAATGGCGCTTTTTTGGTTTATACGCGCAATTTTCTCGACAGTTTTTTGAGTATCTTGAACGTCGGCAATATCCCCTAAACGAACTTGTATGCCGTTTTGTGAGGAAATCACCAAGTTTCTTAATTCCTCAACACTCTTGTATTTACCCGCTAAACGAATTAATATTTTTTGTTCACGAGTTTGAATATTTCCTGTTGGAAAATCTAGATTTGAGGATAAAATAACTTGTTGTACTTGTGGAACTGATAATCCGTAACCCTGCATTTTCACTGCGTCAAGATTGACTTGAATTTCACGTTCTTCCCCACCAATAATATTTACTTGAGCAACCCCTTGAACACGAGATAAAATAGGCGCAATCTTTTTGTCAATCAAGTCAAAAAATTTAGCCTCGTCCATTTTACCATTGGCACCAATGGTCATAATTGGTAAATCACTTAATGAGAATTTCGTGAGTGAAGGCGGATCTGTATCGTCTGGTAAGTCACTTAAAATGGCATTGATTTTACGTTGAGCATCATTCATAGAAACATCAACATTGGCATTTGAAGTCAATGTAATCGATACTATCGAGAGGCTTTCGTATGACTTAGACTCTATTTTTTTTATGTTTTCTAAAGACGCAATCGCATCTTCAACTTTTTTGGTGACTGTGTTTTCTATTTCACTGGGAGAAGCTCCTGGATATACAGTAGAAACAGTAATAACGTTTGTTTCGAATTTCGGAATCAGTTCGTAGCCTAACTGGCTGTAGCTAAATAATCCACCAAGAGTCAAGATTGTAAATAATACGATGACTAATGAAGGACGTTTTATGGATATTTCTGCTAATTTCATATATTTATATTTTTAGGTCTTAAAGTCATAAAGTTTTTGACTTGTGATTATTTTATAATCTCCACTTTAGATCCGTCTTGAAGGTTGATTTGACCTGTGATAATTACAGTTTCACCCTCTGAAAGTCCGTTCAAAATCTCCACTTTATCACCCAGAATTCTTCCAGCTGTAACCGTTTTTAGTTTGGCAGTTCCATTTTCGATTACAAACATTTCGTTGCTACTCACACTTCCTATAAAGGCATTTCTAGGAACGATTAATAAGGATTTTTTCCCTTGGTTTGTAGTAAATTGAGCAGTTCCGTACATTCCTGCTTTTAAATCTTTTGAAGCGTTATTTGTAATTTCTATTTCAACAGGAAAGTTCAAACTGCTATCTGCTTTTGAAGCGATAAAAGTAATTTTTCCTGAAAAAGTTTTATCTGGATAAACGCTTGCGGTTACATTTGTGGCACTACCCACTTTTAAACTTGCGATTTGGTCTTCATTCACAGTAACTTTTAATTTTAATCGAGAAACATTTACAATGTCAAATAAAGGTGTTGCTGGCATTGCCGAAATTATTGAACCTACTTCGATGTGTTTTTTATTAATAAAACCACTAATGGGAGCTTTAATTCTGGTATCGCCCACATTAATGTTTGCTTGTGTCAACTGTGATTTAGCATTTACCATTGCTAGTTTAGCTTGATCGAGTTGTTGCTTAGTAACACCTCCTGTTTTGAATGCATTTTCAAAGCGGTTGTAATCAGCAACTGCATTTTGATAGATAGCATTTGCATTTTGAGCGGTTACATTTACAATATCACTTCTTACAATAGCTAGCGTTTGTCCCACGGTTACAAAATCACCTTCTTTTACAACTATTTTTGTTATTTTTCCTGATTTTTCAGCAGAATAACTTAACTCCTGTATTGGTTCAAAAATACCATTAGCAGAAAAATCTAAGGCAACTTCTTGATTTGTTGCTGTTGCTGTTTTTACAGAAACGCTTGCGTTTTTCTCTGCTACAATAGCGGTTTTAGCTTCGTTTTCTTTTTTATTATTCATTAAAGTATATGCGATAGCGCCTAATGATGCTACGATTGCTACTATGATTAGTACTATTTTTTTCATTTTTATTAGTTATTTATAAGTGTTTTTAATTCTCCTTTTGATTTGATTAATTGTATTTCAGCCAGTTTGTACTCTAATATTGCTGAGGTATAGTTGTTTTGCGCCTCAGTCAATGCGTTTTCAGCATCTAACAGATCAGTTAATGACGCCAATCCTTGTACATAATTGTTTCTGGTGTTTTCTAGAACCTCTTTGGCTAATTGTGCATTCTCTTTTTGATTGGTAATTGTGATTAAACTGTTGTCAATTTGAGTTTTTGCATTGGCAAAAGCCAAGTCAAGAGATAATTTGGTGTCGTTTAGGTCTTCTTTGACCGTTTGTAAATCAATATCGGCTTGTCTTACTTTAGCACGAGTACCAAATCCTGTGAAAATGGGCACTTTTAAATTTAAACCGATTGAAGAGAAATCAGACCAATAAACACCATCAGCTGGTTTTGCACCAATAGGCATTTTTGGGCCTTGCCCAATGAAATTGTATCCGGCACTCAACGATAATGTTGGGTAGTAACTAGCTTCAATAGCCTTTTTTTGATACGTTAGAAGTTGTTCTTGTTTTTTCAAAAGCAAATATTCCGTTCTGATTGCCGTATTTGGAATTTCCGACAAGGAATGCGGACTCACTTCAAATGCCGTTTGTGGAATCTCGATTTGAGTTTCTATAGGCATTCCCATATAAAATTTCAATGCGTTTTCTTGAATTTGAACAGCATTCAAAACTTGTTGGCGCATGGTGTTTATGTTCGAAATCTTAACTGAAACCCTGTCTAAATCAATTTTTTTGGCTAGACCATTGTCATATTGACCTTTGATGATGTCTCTTACTTTGGTAGTGTTTTTATACGTACTGTCAATAACCGTTAAGTTTTGACGTTGCACATAAACCTGATAATAATTATTAGCCACGCGCTCAATTACTTGTTCTTCGGTTAATTGATTATTGATTTGGTAAAATTCTCTAGTTGATTTTGCTGCTTTCAAACCTGTAGAAACCGTTTGGTCAAAGAGCGCTTGTGTAAGGGAAAGACCCGCAGTAGAACTCCATTTTTGTCCAAAAGCTGCTTGAATTACCGTTCCTGGCTGTCCAAAAGCCGCACCGTCAATAACTGTTGTTTGCAGTATAGGGTTGTAGTTTAAACTTCCGTTGGCAGTAATTTGGGGTAATGCTCTAGAGCGCACTTCTTGAATCTGGTAGTTACTGTTCTCTACTTTAAGTTTTGCTTTTTTGGCATCGGCTTTATTCTCTAAGGCGTAGTTGATGGCTTCTTTTAGCGTAAGCGATTTTACTTCTTGAGATTTTGCTGTAATGGCAAAAGTTAAGAATGTTAGTAAAATTAATTTTCTCATTGTGTAATTGATTTTTGTAATTGTTTTTCTAATTCTATAATTCCTACTGGAGTTGCCATGGCTCTTGTATGGTACTCTAAGGCACTAAATTCTAGTTTTCGTGCTTCTTTTTCAGAGCTTATGTTTTCATGGATGTTAAATATTAAGATATAATAAAAATTAACAGACGTATCTACATCAACCTCTTCTCTGTATAGTCCGTTTTCTATTCCTTTTATAATATTTTGTCTAAACCACATCGAACATTCATTTATTTCTCGTAAGGTTACTTTTTCATAAATCTCCGGATAATGTTTTTTTAACTGATAGATAGACGAGGTATCCACCGAGGATTTAAACATTTCAGTAAACATTTCACGTATTTTAAAATTTTCCTCAATAGCATTGAGGTTCATTTTTAAAATAGAATCGATTGTTTCGTGAATTTCTTTGTGCATATAGTTAGTGCTTTCCCCTACTAGCATTTCTTTGTTGCAAAAATACTTGTAAATGGTCTTTTTAGAGATGCACATTTCAGCGGCAATATCATCCATGGTGATACTTTTAAAACCTAGTTTTAAAAATAGTTCTCCCGCCTTTTGTATTATTTTCTCTTTCATGTTCTTTTGCTTGTTAGACTGAAAACTCTAAATTGGCAATCAGCTTTATATCTTGACCTAATGACAAACCTCCTGTGTAGTGGTATGAATTGAAGTTTAATTTAAAATCTTTACGGTTTATTTGTCCTATTACTTCAAACACAGCCTTTTTGACTCCTTCGTAGGTTCTTATTCCGATGAATTCAGCTTCCAGTTCTACCTCTTTTGTAATGTTGTGAATAGTTAATTTCCCTTTAAGAAAGTTAATATTGTTGTTTATTTTTTGGAATGAGGATGATTTAAAACTGATATATGGAAACTGATTGCTGTCTAAAAAATCATTTAGTTGCAAAGGAGTGTCCATTTGTTCCAGCTTTGTTTCTGTGTTTTTTACATCCAAGCAAAATTCAATAGAGGCATCTTCTATTACATCTTCATGAATGTCTATGTGTCCTTTAAATTTATTATTTGATCCTGCTATAAATGCAATTATTGAATGTCTTGCTTTAATTAGGACGTCAGATTGATTGGAATCAATTGTCCATTTCGTTGTAGGTATCGGTAGCGTGGTTTTCATCGTTTCAATTCCAGTTGTTAAATTTTGAATGCAAATGTAAGACGGAAACTTTTAACACCAAAATAGTTTCCAATGTTTTTTGTTTATTTAACATTTGATACTGAAACGGAGTTTGTAATGCAAATTGAATACTGTAAATTAGCCAAAAATTTATTTTATGCATACCATTCATCAGTATCAGGAGTTCCTTTCGGATTATTTACAATCACAATATGAAACTAAAGAACCTAGAAATTTATACGAACCCATTCATTATATTTTAGGTCTCGGCGGCAAACGAATGCGTCCGGTACTTACGTTAATGGCTGCTGAGGTTTTTGATATCGATTATAAAAAAGCGTTACCGGCGGCCTTGGCGGTGGAGATTTTTCATAATTTCTCCTTGGTTCATGATGATATTATGGATGATGCTCCTTTGCGAAGAGGTAAGAAAACAGTTCATGAAAAGTGGAATTTAAACACCGGAATTCTATCTGGTGATGCGATGTTGATTTTAGCGTACCAATATTTCGAACACTATGAGCCAGTTGTTTTTAGAGACTTGGCTATGTTGTTTAGTAAAACGGCGCTCGAAGTTTGCGAAGGGCAACAATGGGATGTCGATTTTGAAGAACGAAATGACGTTACGATTCCTGAATACCTGAAGATGATTCAATGTAAAACGGCAGTTTTGGTTGCAGCAGCCATGAAAATGGGTGCAATAATAGCGGAAACTTCACAGGAAAATGCTGATTTGATATATGATTTCGGATTAAATTTAGGTTTGGCTTTTCAATTACAAGATGATTATTTGGACGCCTTTGGTGATCCTGAAACTTTTGGAAAACAAGTAGGTGGTGACATCATTGAAAACAAAAAGACGTTTTTATATCTAAAAGCAGTTGCTTTTTCTAAAGAAGAGGAAGCGCAGGAATTGAGGCGATT
>JAGOJA010000058.1 GCA_017995345.1 Flavobacterium sp. | reverse complement strand
ATTCAACAATGATTTCGGGTAATAATAACTTGATTAGTTCGCTATAAGAATCTTGCATTTGTATCTAATTTTAAAAATACAAATATCTAGATTTTAATATTTCCCCACAACATTTAGACTTGATCCCTCAAAATTACATGGCATTTTTATGGCACTTTTAAATTTAGAAAAAATGTGCCACAAAATAAAGACTAAATCATTGATAATCAACATGAAAAGCACGTTAACGACTTGATTTTAAGACGCTATAATTCGACATTTACTCATTTAAATCGTTGAATTATGTTAGAAAGTAGTTTTGGATTAACCTTCTTTTTGAAGGTTCCACGAAAAAAAAGCAATCTCAGGTATATTTACCTAAGAATTACCGTTGATGGGATCCCTAAGGAAACTTCCACCAAACGCAAATGGGATATTACCAGATGGGATCAAAAAGCAGAAAGAGCTATAGGTTAAGCGGTAAAAGTTCCGACCCCTCATCGCCCACAAAAACTCCATTAGAAATAATGGAGTTTTTTTATGCTTATATTTTCGCCAAATAGAGTCATAATAAAAGGTCTATAGTAGTTATAGCTGATTGTCAATTCACCAAAAAACTTCTTTTTTTATCAAATTCTTTCCAGTTTTTGTTCCGCTTTTATTTTAAGTACTACGAAAAGAATTGCAATGTTCGCTCCAGCGCCATACCTCGCGAGCCCTTTATTAGAACTACACTATTTACTATTTTTATCTCTTTCAAATATTCTGAAAAAGAATCAAAGGTCTCATAAAAATGAAAGTGCGTAGTGACCGTTTTATTGGCATAAAATGCACTTCCGATGAAAAAACACTGTATTTCATTTTTATCCAAAAGTAATTTAAGCACTTCCAGATGCTCCTGTGTACTAGCGTCACCCAATTCAAACATGTCACCCAAGATCATAATTTTATTTGGATTGTCTAACTGTAAAAAATTCTCTATTGCCACTTTCATACTGCTTGGATTGGCATTGTAAGCGTCTAGGATGATTTGATTAGTTCCTTTAGATAAAAGCTGTGATCTATTGTTTTCAGGAATATAACTTTCTAAACCCTCTTTAATTGCAATATCATCAACCCCAAAATACTTTCCTATCGTTAGTGCAGCATTTATGTTATTTGCATTATACAATCCTATTAAATGTGATTTTATTATAAGATTAGAGAAATTAATCTCAACAAAGGGATTCGCCTTTACATCTATTATGTTCACATCTGCATTTTCTTTTTTTATACCAAAAGAAAAGAACTTTAAATCCGCTGCTTTTTGAACCTGAATTGAATCTTCTAGATTTATAAAAGCTAATTTATTATTTATGGAAAGATATTGATACAGTTCACTCTTCCCTTCTATAACACCTTGTATCCCACCAAAACCTTCTAAATGTGCTTTGCCAAAATTAGTAATGTAGCCATAATCTGGTTTTGCTAACTCACAAAGAAATGCAATCTCTTTTTTATGATTTGCACCCATTTCAACGATTCCTATTTCAGTTTCCGAATTGAATGACAACAAAGTTAAAGGAACTCCAATATGATTGTTTAGGTTACCAATTGTCGCTTTCGTATTAAATTTTTGGGAAAGAACCGCATGAATCAATTCTTTGGTGGTCGTTTTTCCGTTACTACCCGTAAGTGCAATGATAGGCAACTTTAGATATTCCCGATGGTATTTTGACAATTCTTGTAATGTGACTAAACTGTCGGTAACTACGATTGTTCTACGGTCAATGTAATATGATTGATTATCAATTATTACATAAGAAGCTCCTTTCGATAGCGCTTCATCTGCAAACGTATTTGCATCGAATCGATCTCCTTTTATGGCAACAAATAAAGAATTTGGCGCAATTTTTCGTGTGTCTATCGAAACCGAATTACACTTTAGAAACAAATTATGAATGTCTTTTATATCCATTTGAAACGATTTAAAAAAACAAAAGCCCTTGGATTAGGGCTTTTGTTTTAATTTTATATATGAAAATTAATTTCTTGGTGATTTTCTTTTTTCAGATTTAGGGCCTACTCTAGACATTGCACATCTAAATCCTATATAATCAGTAGCCATATCTTGAGGGAAATATCTTCTTTGGGCAGGGTCAAGCCAGTAAGCCCTATCTCTCCAAGAACCACCTTTATAAACTCTCACCTGATCATTAATCAAAGTAGATCTTTTGTTTGAGGTGTCATATCTTCTAACCATCTTGCCTAAACTGTCAGTTGTTACATTGTGTCTAGGAGAATTGTACATGGTTGTATTTTGCTTAGATTTCCCATCATCGGAATCAGAAGATCCAAAATTATAATATTTGCTTGACTGTTTGTCTCCATCTCTATAATTGATGTTGTTACTTTTATCAAAATTTTGTCTTAAATAAGTTTCCTGCTCATCAACAGGAATTTGTGCAATTTCTCCTGGTAAGTTTCTAGCTATAATCCTACCGTTACTTAAAGTATCATATCGAATGTTATCTTTAGTAACTATTTCAATTTTACCATCTGCTCCAATTTTATTTTTAGTGTATAAATTCCCTCTAAAATAATTGAAATCATTTGCTTCATTGTCTACAATAGGTCTGTACACATCGGCAACCCATTCAGCAACATTTCCCGCCATGTCATACAACCCAAAATCATTTGCAGGGTACTTTTTTACCTCATTCGTAATATCAGCCCCGTCATCAGACCAACCTGCTATTCCACCATAATCACCATTTCCTTGTTTGAAATTAGCCAATTGATCACCTCTGTTTTGTCTTTTTCCGGAACGTGTATACCCACCAGACCAAGGATATTTTTTCTGTCCTTTATATGTATTGTACTCTCTTTGACCTACATCCGCAGCAGCAGCATATTCCCATTCAGCTTCGGTAGGAAGTCTGTATTCAGGAAGAAGTAATCCAGAAGATCTTTGTGCGTATACGTTTTTTTCTTCTGTAACATTACCGTCTTTATCTGCTTTAGGAGCTTTAACTTTTTTAGCACCTCTTCCGCCTTTTAAGACAATTTCTTCATTACCTCCAAAAGTACTTGTAGGAGCATTTAAATAAGTCTCTGTACTGAAAGAGCTTTCGGCACTTACCTCATTTGTTTTAGCGCCTTTTTTTAGATAGCCATTTTTTTCTAAAACTGCTTCGTTTACACGGTCAGTTCTCCATTTGCTAAATTCAACTGCTTGAATCCAATTTACTCCTACAACAGGATATTCTGCATAAGAAGGATGTCTTAAGTAGTTATTGGTCATAGTTTCATTATAACCCAACCTGTTTCTCCAAACTAAAGTATCAGGAGAAGCTCCTTCGTATATGTTTTTATAATTCTCTTCACTAGGTGGAAACACCATTTTTAACCAATCTAAATACTCTAAGTACATGAAGTTAGTCACCTCAGTTTCATCCATATAAAAGGACTGAACATGTTGTTGAGTTGCCGCATTATTCCAATCATGCATGACATCATCCTGCACTTTACCCATAGTAAAAGTACCACCTTCTACAAAAATTAAACCTGGCCCTGCTTCTTGTTTTTTATTACTTAAGCCTTTTTTACTATCAACATTCCAACCTGTTGCTCTTGATGAGTTTTTAGAGCTAGACTTTTTACTGCAGCTAGTCATTCCAGCAATCAATATAATTGACAACATCAATTGGAAGACCATAATTTTCTTTACTTTCATACTCTTTATTAGGTAATAATTTTTGACGCTGCAATATAACAATTAACATTTAATCTGCAACATCCTTTTTTTATATAAATATTATAACTGAATTCTATTTTATATATATGTAAATAGGAACGCAAATTTATAATATTTATTATTTATAATTACGTTAAATGATTTATTTTTACTCAATAATTATTTCAATACTTTGACCCACGATTTTCAAAACAATGAAAAAGACACTTCTGCTATATTTTACTTTAATTCCTTTTTTTTTATCTGCTCAAGTTAAAGGGGAGGCTGTTATAGAATGGCTAGGCGTAAAAGAAATGTCATACGGCAAATTCAAAGTAAATATTCCTCGATTTTCAGGGCCTAGTTTTCATTATGATGCTGCCAAAAGAGCCGTTTTTTATACGGCTAAAGTAAAAGATGTGCCCTATTCTGATGAAAATAAAATTCAAATCACCAATGTCGTTTATGATGCAATCACGCTTTCTGAGCTCGGAGATTTAGCTTCTGAAAATATTCCAAAAACAACTAATTCAACTATGATAGTTTCAACTTCGAGAGGTACAAGAGAGGCTTTTGTGACTATTTCACCTATAATAAAAGACGATTTTGGATTTAAACGTGTCAAATCCTTTTCTTATGAAGTAGAAAAAAATAACTCTAGAATCTCGCTCTTAAACAAAACGACCAATAGTATCTCTAATTCTGTATTGGCAAATGGCAATTGGTTTCGATTTTATATCGAAAAATCTGGGGTGTATAAATTATCCAAAAGCTTCTTGCAGCAGCTTGGGCTTGATGTAAATACTATTGATCCAAAAAAAATAAAAATTTATGGTAATGGTGGTAGAATGCTACCGTTAGCAAACAACCTTTATTATCCAAATGACTTGACTGAAAATGCTATTCAAATTAATGGCGAAAGTGATGGCGTTTTCAATAATGAAGATTTTATTCTTTTTTATGGACAAGGTGTTGACACTTGGAATGAGGAAAGTAAAACTCATGTTAATTTGTATGATGATAAATCGTACTATTACATTACTGTGCAAGGCGCAGACGGAAAAAGGATAATGCCTTTAGTTCAACCTTCAGGAAATAGCACTTTAAATCTCACCACTTTTGACGACCATCAACACCACGAACTAGACCTAGTTAATATCGCTCGTCTGGGACGTCAATGGTTTGGCGAGTCGTTTGAAGTCAAAGACGAACAAGAATTTGATTTTGTTTTTCCAAATATTGATTTTTCGGTTCCAGTAAAAATCATGTTGTCAGCCGCTGCTGCCTCTTTTACACCAACTTCTTTTAATATTACTGCAAATGGAAATGCAGTTGGAGCTATTTCATTTCCATCCCTTAACAACAATTCAGCGGTCGAATTTTTCACAGGAGTTTTACCCAGTAATGCGAGTTTTACTGGAACAGAAAATATTAAAATTAAATTAAAATACAACAACAATGGCGTTGCTGGTTCCAAAGGTTTTTTGGATAATATTAGACTCATTGCAAAAAGAAAACTTCAAGGATACGGAAAACAATTTCATTTTCAGTACGATCAGTCCGTGTCAAGTCTTGGAGTTGTAAACTACGACATTTCAAATGCGACTGGGATTACCCAGATTTGGGACATTACTGAAACGGATAACATCGCCAAAGTCGATAATTTAAATCAAAACACTTTAAGTTTTAAAGCAAATCTGGGAGAACTTAGAAAATACATCGCTCTGGACGCCTCGGATTTCTATACTCCTCTAAAAGATAGCAGAACAAAAATTAAAAATCAAAACCTGAAAGGCACTGTCTTTAATAATGGGCAAGGTCAATTTCAAGACATTGATTATGTAATTATTTCACCATCTTTTTTATTCAATCAGGCAGAAAAATTAGCTAATTTCCACAGAAATTATTCCAATTTAAACGTAAAAGTAATTACTTTAGAATCGATTTATCAGGAATTTTCTTCAGGAAAACAAGATGTTGCTGCCATAAGAAATTGTATCAAATATATTTATGAAAATGCATCAACGCCTGAAAAAAGAGTAAAGTATGTGAATCTTTTTGGGGACGCTTCTTACGATTTCAAAGACAGAATCATAAACAATACTAATGTAGTGCCCATATACCACTCCTTAAATAGTAATACAACTGGAGAATCCTCTTTTGCTTCCGATGACTTTTTTGGATTAATGGATCCGTCTGAAGGAAATATTTTTTCCGACTTTGGGGGAATTGACATTGCCGTAGGAAGGATGCTGGTCAATAATGTCCAGCAGGCAGATGAAATGGTAAACAAAGTAATTGAATACCACGACTTAAAATCGTACGGCAACTGGAGAAACAGCTTTGTATTAGTTTCAGATGACTCTGATCAAGTATCAGATGCTACTTTGCAAAACAGACAAAACATCCTTGCAGACGCAATTGCTTTAGAAAAGCCATTCTTGAATGTTAATAAAATCTTATTAGATTCCTATATTCAAGAAGCTTCAGCTGGAGGTTCAAGATATCCCAAAGCTCGAACTGATTTTTTTAACGCCTTTGAAAAAGGAGCCTTGGTATTTAATTATTTAGGACATGGCGGCGAGGACGGTTTGTCAAGCGAACGGATTTGGGAAAAATCGGACGGACAGAGCTTGAGCAATCAATACAAATATCCATTATTTATAACCATTACCTGTGAATTCTCCCGTTTTGACAATCCTTTTAGACCAACGGCAGGAGAATATACCTACTGGAATCCAAAAGGCGGTGCGATCTCTATGATCACGACCATACGATCGATTGGTCAGTTTAGTGCGGAAAACTTTAATGATACCTTGACAAAAAATTTATTATCGTATGGCTCAAGCCAATACACATCAATTGCTGAAGCATTAAGAATCTCAAAAAACAGCAATCCAAATTCAGCCACAAATGTTGTTTTTTATATTGGTGACCCAGCCTTAATGCTTGCTGTTCCTAAACCAAAAATCAGATTAACAAAAGTAAATAATGTTGATGCTACGCAAGTCATAGACGACTTCAAGTCATTGTCTAGAATTAAGTTGAATGGGGAAGTTACTGATGAGAATAATAATCTATTAACAAATTATAATGGAGAAGTCTCTACTATAATTTTTGACAAAACCATATCAAGAACAACCAATAATAATGACGGAAATAGTCCAGTCCTTACTTTTAATGTTTTAGGAGAAACTATATTTAGAGGAAATGCATCCATTACTAATGGACAATTTGAATTTAGTTTTGTAGTACCTCGAGACATCCGGATTCCCTTAGCGAACGGAAGAATTAGTTTTTATGCCAAAAAAAACCAAATATTACAAAATGAAACAGGTTATGATTCCAGTATAAAAATTGGAGGAATAAACGAAAATGCAATATCAGACAATATTAGTCCAAGAGTTAAGTTATATATGAACGACGAAACTTTTGTTTCCGGCGGAACAACAAATGAATCCCCATTTCTTGTTGCTCTGCTAGAAGATGAAAATGGAATAAATACAGCTAGCGGAATTGGTCATGATATTGTTGCAATCCTTGATGGAGATGTAAGCAATCCTTTTGTTTTAAATGATTACTACCAAACAAAATTGGATGATTTTACACATGGAACACTTCGGTTTCCTTTGCGCAATTTGGCGCCTGGATTACACACTATAACATTCAAGGCGTGGGATGTATACAACAATCCAACAACTGCCGAGATACAATTTATTGTAGTCGGTGATGAAACCATAACGTTAACGCATGTGTTGAATTACCCAAACCCATTTGTCAGCTATACTGAATTTTGGTTTACACATAATAGGCCTTATGAACCACTTGAAGTTCAGGTCCAAGTAATGACAATAACAGGAAAAATAGTTTGGACAAAAAATCAAATTATAACAACTGAAGGATTTTTATCCAAAGAAATTACTTGGGACGGCAAAGATGATTTTGGAGATAAAATAGGAAAAGGCGTTTATGTTTATAAACTTACCGTCAAATCCAGCTTGACAAATAAGAAAACAGAAAAATTTGAAAAACTTGTAATACTTTAATAATAAACTATATTTGTTTACTAATATTTCCACACTAATGAAAAAAATAGCGTTAGCTTTTGTATGTTTCTTTGCGATTTCTTTTGCAATAGCACAGGACAGGGTCCTAAATCCAGGTGTTCCCTTTTTATTAGTTGCTGCTGATGCAAGAGCCGCAGGTATGGCAGATAATGGAGTGGCAACCTCTGCCGATGTATTTTCTCAGCAATGGAATCCTGCAAAATATGCTTTTGCAACAGATGCACAAGGATTTTCGATAAGCTACACTCCCTATCTTACTGATTTAGTAAATGACATTTCGTTAGGACAGTTTACCTATTATAACAAACTTAATGAAAGAAGTGCATTTGCAGCAAGTATTCGATATTTTGGCTTAGGAAAAATAGAATTGCGCCAAACAGGAGATCCCAACGAGAATTTTATTACCGTTTCGCCAAACGAATTTGCAATTGATGGATCTTATTCCTTGAAACTTAGTGAGAAATTCTCGATGGCAATTGCGGGACGATTTATCAATTCCAACTTAAAAGTAGCTTCCGGAAATAATGACGCCTCATCTGCGAGTTCATTTGCTGTTGACGTAGCTGGTTTTTATCAGTCCGAAGAAATAGCTTACAACGAGTTTAACGGAAGATGGAGAGCTGGATTTAATATTCAAAATTTAGGGCCAAAGATTAGTTATGATAATGATAATTTAAACAACAACTTTTTACCCGCTAATTTAAAAATTGGAACTGGTTTTGATTTTATTTTAGACGATTATAATAAGGTTTCTTTAAATGTAGAATTTAATAAATTATTGGTGCCGACCCCGCAAACAGTTACTGATTTAAATGATGATGGTGTAATTGACAGCAAAGATTATGCAATTGCAAATACCAACTACCGCACGATTGGCTGGACATCTGGTGTTTTCAAATCATTTGGTGACGCTCCTGATGGGTTTAGTGAAGAATTAAAAGAAGTCACATATGCTGTAGGTGCTGAATATTTGTACCAAGATTCCTTTGCAATGCGTTTAGGGTATTTTCATGAAAGTCCGCTTAAAGGTGCTAGACAGTTTTTATCACTTGGAGCAGGTTTCAAATATAATGTAGTAAAAGTAGATGTGTCTTATTTATTCTCGGCATCAAAAGTAAAAAACCCTTTAGAAAACACACTTCGTTTTTCGCTTACCTTCAATTTTGGAGATAAATATGATGAATATTAAACGTTTATAAAGTCCACAAATAACAATCCAGATTTCAATCCCGAAGCTTCGTGATGAAGTTTGGATTTTTTTTCCTTAAAAAACATGAAAGAAATAAGCATTACCACTCAATTTAAAGTTTTCGATTCTAATCTCGATTTACCAAATGACATTCAAGAGCTAATGACACATGCGGTTGAAGTTCGGAAAAATGCTTACGCACCCTATTCAAAATTTAGAGTTGGAGTTGCAATCCTTTTAGATAATGGTGAAATCGTTTTAGGTTCAAACCAAGAAAATGCAGCTTATCCCTCGGGTCTTTGTGCTGAACGTGTCGCTGTTTTTTACGCTGGGGCAGTCTATCCTGAAGCTAAGATTTTAAAAATGGCGATCACTGCGGCGTCCGATACTAATCAAACTATGGCTCCAATTCCGCCTTGTGGTTCTTGCAGACAATCAATGGCCGAATATGAAATAAAACAAGAAACCCCCATAGAAATCTATTTCATGGGAGAAATTGGTGCTATTTACAAATCAGAGTCCCTGAAAAATTTACTCCCATTTATGTTCGATAAAAAATTCTTGTAAAAAATCCAAAAATTACCTATTAAATTTTAGTTCTTACTCGGAATGTCTTATTTTTGCATTTCGCAAATTTGTGGGAGGAAACTATTTTGCGTTATAGGTAAAAATTGATGATACAATAACACTTTAGCAAAAGAAAAATTCAAATGAAAGAAGTTACAAAAGAAGTATATTTAAAGTGGTATGAGGACATGCTACTTTGGAGAAAGTTTGAGGACAAACTTGCAGCATTATACATTCAGCAAAAAATCAGAGGTTTTCTACATTTGTACAATGGTCAAGAAGCAGTATTAGCTGGCGCATTGCACGCAATGGATTTGACGAAAGACAAAATGATTACTGCCTATAGGAATCACGTGCAGCCAATAGGTATGGGGGTCGATCCTAGACGCGTCATGGCAGAGCTTTTAGGAAAAGTGACTGGAACATCAAAAGGAATGGGAGGTTCTATGCACATCTTTTCAAAAGAGCACCGTTTTTATGGTGGTCACGGAATTGTTGGAGGACAAATTCCAGTAGGTGCCGGATTAGCTTTTGCAGATAAATATTTTGAAACTGGCGGAGTTACTATGACTTATTTTGGTGATGGTGCAGCGCGTCAAGGATCTTTACATGAAACTTTTAATATGGCTATGTTGTGGAAACTTCCAGTTGTATTTATTGTTGAAAACAATGGCTACGCAATGGGAACTTCTGTTGAAAGGACAGCCAATCATACTGATATTTGGAAGTTAGGTTTAGGATACGAAATGCCTTGTGGGCCAGTTGACGGAATGAATCCAGTAAAAGTGGCTGAAGCAATGACCGAAGCAATTGATAGAGCACGTCGTGGAGACGGACCAACTTTTCTAGAAATGAAAACATACCGTTACAGAGGTCACTCTATGTCGGATGCACAATTATACCGTTCGAAAGAAGAAGTAGAAGAATACAAAAAAATTGATCCAATTACTCAAGTTTTAGATGTAATTAAAGATCAAAAATACGCTACAGAAGAAGAAATTGAGGCGATAGATCAACGAGTAAAAGATTTAGTAGAGGAATGTGTGACATTTGCCGAAGAATCTGAGTTTCCGCCGATTCAGCAATTATACGATGTAGTATACGACCAAGAGAACTATCCATTTATACCTCATAAACTATAAATCAATTATGGCAACAATAATTACAATGCCTCGTTTGAGCGATACGATGACGGAAGGAACGGTAGCGACTTGGTTAAAAAAAGTTGGTGATAAAGTAAGCGAAGGTGATATCCTTGCAGAAATTGAAACTGATAAAGCAACAATGGAATTTGAGTCTTTCAACGAAGGCGTGCTTTTATATATAGGAATACCAGCAGGTGAAACGGCAGCGGTTGACTCTTTATTAGCAATTATAGGAACTGAAGGTGAAGATATTTCGGCATTACTAGCAGAAAAACCTACTGATGCAGTTCCAGCTAAAGAAGAAATAAAAGCTACGGAAGAAACAGCAACTGCGACAGCTTCATTACCTAAAGGAGTTGTGGTTATCACCATGCCTCGCTTGAGCGATACAATGACGGAAGGAACAGTAGCGACCTGGTTGAGAAAAGTAGGTGATAAAGTTGCCGAAGGAGATATTCTTGCTGAAATCGAAACAGACAAAGCAACAATGGAATTCGAATCTTTCAACGAAGGAACTTTATTATTCATAGGGATTGAAGAAGGCAATACCGCAGCTGTTGACAGTCTTTTGGCAATCATTGGACCTGCAGGAACCGATATTAGTGGGATCGCTGAAAACTATAAAAGTGGCGGAACGCCTCAAGTTGCGCTTGCAGCAACGAAAGAAAAAGAAGTAGCTTCAACCGAAAAAGTTACAGAGTCAATTGTTCAAGAATCATCAACTGACGGTCAACGAATTTTAGCATCACCGCTGGCAAAGAAAATTGCAAGTGATAAAGGAATTCAATTGTCACAAGTAAAAGGTTCTGGTGAAAACGGACGCATTGTGAAAAGCGATGTCGAAAATTTCACTCCAGCTGCTACCGTTATCCCTAGCGCAAGCGAGGGTCAGACACCTGCGAAAGCAGAAACTGTAGCTGTTGCAAAACCGTTTGTTCCAGCAGGAGAAGTTTTTACAGAAGAAATCAAGAATTCGCAAATGCGAAAAATCATTGCTAAACGTTTAGCAGAATCTTTATTCACAGCGCCACATTACAACTTAGTAATTGAAGTAGCAATGGATGAAGCAATGAAATCAAGAGCTATTATTAACAGCGTTCCTGATACAAAAGTATCTTTTAACGATATGGTCATCAAAGCGTGTGCAATGGCTTTGAAAAAACATCCAAAAATAAATTCACAATGGAGAGAAGATTCCATTCTTATCAACTATCATGTGAATATTGGGGTGGCCGTTGCTGTTGAAGATGGATTAGTGGTTCCTGTACTGAAATTTACAGATGCTATGACTTTATCACAAATTGGCGGAAACGTTAGAGACCTTGCCGGAAGAGCTAAAAACAAAAAATTATTGCCTACAGAAATGGAAGGAAGTACTTTTACTGTTTCTAATCTTGGAATGTTTGGTATTACAGAATTCAATTCTATCATCAATCAACCCAATTCTGCAATCCTATCCGTAGGAGCAATTGTTGAAAAACCCGTTGTAAAAGATGGTCAGATTGTAGTTGGAAATACGATGATGTTATCTTTAGCTTGCGATCACAGAACAATTGATGGTGCAACTGGAGCCCAATTTTTACAAACATTAAAACAATTTATAGAAAACCCAGTTACGATGCTTGCGTAATAGCTCGGTTCTTAAAAATAGTAATCCTGTCTTGTTTATAAAACTTGACGGGATTTTTTTATTTATTCTTTTCCTCTATCCATCGAGACATATATTTAGTGCTTTTTAAAGTATGATGTTGCAATAGGGTTCCCAAAAAGTTATTCAATCGATGTTGTTTTAAATTTGCACATAAAAAATCTATTTTAGTCCTAAATTCCGCCTCGAATAAATCTTTCGAATAGCGTTGATTGATAATCTCAATTCCATTTTTTTGAGCTTTATCCCAAATTTTTTGGTCTTGATACAACAATACTGCTGCATCGACAAAATCAGCTACGTCATCATTTACAAAGCCGCTCCAAGGTAGATCACCGTGCATTGATTCGGAACCGATAGAAGTCGTACTACTAGGTGTTCCGCATTGCATGGCTTCTAATAACTTTCCTTTGATACCTGCGCCAAAACGCAAAGGAGCCAAGACAACTCTTGCTTTTTTGACTTCTTCTTGTGCATCAACAGCACGTCCCAAAATTAAAAAGCCATCTTTCTTATTGTGTAATTGCATTACTTTTTGCGAAGGATAAGCACCATAGACATTTAGAAAAGCCTCCGGTATTTGTTTTTTAATTAAAGGCCACATTGTTTCTTTTAAATACTGAACGGCATTCCAATTGGGCTCATGAAGAAAATTCCCGACAAAAACAAAGTCTTTCCGAACTTCAAAAGAAGGTAATTCTTGCAGTATAGCATCATTAATTGGTTCTAATAAAAAAGGCAGATAATACAACAAGGCATTGTCTATCTTAAATGTAGATTCTAAAAGTTGCATCTCAAATTCTGAAATTAGAAGAGATAAATCACAACGCAAAATGCTGGCGACTTCTCGTTTAGCTACTTCTTCAACAAACAAATCAGTTGTTTTAAAGAGTCGGTTTTCTTTGAAAGCTTTCTGGCGAGCTAATCGCAAACAATGTAAATCCTCAGTATCCAACAATCGCAACGCATCAGGACAATTTTCGGCAACACGCCAGCCAAATTGTTCTTCTATCATAAAACGATCAAACAAAACTACAGTTGGATTTAGATCTTTTATAAAAACATCAAAACTGGAATTATTAAGTTCAATTGATTTTCTTTCCACTCCGTACTCGTACAGATCCACTATAAAATCACTATTTTGAGCAGAACTAGCAAATGTAATGCTAAAACCGTCAGCCTTGAAAAGTGAAATCAACTGCATCATCCTTCCTCCGGCTGCGGACGAATTGGGCTCTGGCCAAACAAAACCAATAATTAAAAGCTTTTGAACTTGATTCATATCTATTATAATATTTCAATTGCAAAATAATGCTATTTTGAATTCAATCTACGCTTTTAAACAAAAAAAATCGATTGTAAAACACTAATTTTGTACCAAACAAATTTCATTATCATGTTAGGATTAAAATTAGCCACCGACCCAAGATGGGTAACCATAGTAGAATCGAATATAGAAGAAATCTTGACCGATCATGCTTGGTGTGAGCAAAAAGCAGCAACAAACATTATCACCATCATTACCTATAATTCAGAACACGAAGAATTGGTCACGGATTTATTGGAAATCGCCAAAGAAGAATTAGAACATTTTCAAATGGTACATAACATTATCAAAGAGCGTGGATTAAAATTAGGAAGAGAACGAAAAGACCATTACGTTAATGAACTTTTTAAATTTTTGAAAAAAGACGGCAGTAGGAATGATGCTTTTGTAGACCGATTGTTGTTCTCAGCAATGATTGAAGCAAGAAGTTGCGAACGGTTTAAAGTCTTGTCGCAAAATATTGAAGACAAGGAATTGGCTGATTTTTACCGATTATTAATGATTAGTGAAGCGGGACATTACACTACTTTCCTGAAATTTGCTAGAAAATATTCTGAAAAAGTAGACGTGGACAAACGTTGGCAAGAATGGATCGACTTCGAAGGCGTGCTAATAACCAATTATGGCAAAGCCGAAACGGTTCACGGATAACCATCATGCTCACTTCAACGATGGTTAATTGTCACTACTAAATTACGGATCAGAAACAAAACTTGGGGAGAAGTTTTACAAGAAAAAGAATATTTTTGTAGCATTAACATTGAGATATGAAAACTCTAGATCTTTTAAAATTTATGCTCCCTGACTTTTTAATTGAGAACTTTGAAATAGTTTCTGCAACTAATTCTGAAGAAAACTTACATATGTATTTTGAAGAAAAAGCAAAGCCTCCAAAAGAATTTGATGCTGTAGAATTTGTATCCAAAGGCTTTCTTGATGAAATAATAATCCAGGATTTTCCTCTTAGAGGTAAGTTTGTCTATTTACACATTAAACGTCGTCGTTGGACCAATAAAACTACTGGAGAAATAATCAAAAGAGATTGCAGTTAGTAGCTAAAGGAACTCGTATGACGCAAGAATTTGCGGCTTTTTTAAAAGAAATTAATAGATAACACACCCATTAATTGTCATCTTATTGGAGGTTTCTTTGGTGTTAATGGCAAAAAACTCCAAAGACAATATAAAAAACACCTCAGTTCATTTACTACTTGGGAACCTAGAGAACATGCACATCAATGGATTATTTACCCAGAAAATATAGGTACTCATTTAGCCATTGACGAAGTAGCCTTGTCTCGAGGTGAACTATACACTATTGTCACCAATAAAAAAGCCAAAGGCAAGAAAGGTTCCTTAGTGGCAATTGTTGCAGGCACTAAGACAGAACAAGTAATTGAACAGGTCAGTAAAATTAACCCTAAGAAAAGGCAAGCCGTTATAGAAATCACATTAGATATGGCTAATTCTATGAAGTTGATAGCTAAAAAATGTTTTCCAAAAGCTATACAAGTAACCGATCGTTTCCATGTACAAAAACTAGCCTTATAGGCTTTACAAGAAATTAGAATCAAGCACCGATGGGAAGCTATGGATATAGAGAATCAATCGATTTTACAAGCTAAATGTAAAAATGAAACATATACTCCCCAACTTTTAACCAATGGTGATACTGTAAAGCAATTATTAGCCAGAAGTCGCTATTTACTTTATAAATCCAGAGAAAAGTGGACCATTAACCAAGAAGAAAGAGCACGTCTTTAATTTGAACTCACTACTATCCGAAAGTCTAAAATAAAAAGAGCCTGAGATTCCCTTATTTTTGTTTTGCGAAAAATAAAATAATTTTATGGGACTCTTCAGGCGAAACAAAAATATTAAAAAACCAGTTATCCGACAAATTATTGACCTTGTACCTCGATGGATGATTGAATCTTGTAGCAAAAAACACAATTCAGACAAGGGATGCAGTAAGTATAAGACCTACGATCAATTTGTTGCCTTAACTTACGGACAGCTAAATAAATGCTATACATTAAACGATATTTCCACTGGAATTGGGGTTAGCGAGATTTTTATTGGCGATTTAGGTCTAAACCAAAGTCCTGCAAGGTCTACTATGAGTGATGGCAATAAAAAACGGGACTGGAAAGTATTTGAATCCTTGTATTATAAGGTTTTAAATCATTACCAAAGGATTTTGAAAAGTGAATCCGAGCGTAGCATTATTGCCGAAATTAAAGACCAAACTATAAAACTGATTGATAGTACCACAATCAGCCTATGTTTGAACATGTTTGACTGGGCAAAGTTTCGGACAGCAAAAGGTGGATTAAAAATACACACTTGTTGGGATGATAATTTGCAGATTCCCGACTTAATAAACATAACCCAAGCCAAAACACATGATCGCTATGGAATTGGTCAGTTAGTTTTTCCAAAAGGAACAATCGTTGTTGAGGATAGGGCTTATTTTGATTTTACATTGATGTTGCATCGAATTCAAGCCGATAATATTTTTGTTACTCGAATCAAGACCAATACATTGTATCAAACTGTCAAAGAATTGGACTTGCCTGAGAAAGAAGATCAAGATATTATAAAAGACGAAATTATTGTTTTAACCAGCAATAAAGCTCTAGAGACTGGTATTAGCGAACAACAATTAAGATTAGTTCATGTATATAAAGAAGATGAAAACAAGGTTATTGAAATCATAACTAATAATTTAGACTGGTCAGCAAGAACAATAGCTGACTTGTACAAAAAGAGATGGGATATAGAATTATTCTTCAAAGCAATGAAACAGAATTTACAAATAAAAACATTCTTAGGCACAAGTGAAAATGCGGTTAAATCTCAAATTTATATTGCTTTGATTAGTTATTTACTACTAGAATTGATCAATAGAACAATAGCAAAGAAGACTAAATCGTTTTCTAATTTAGTTGAAAAAATCAGAATCTGTTTAGTTTATTATCTAACTTTAAATTATGTCTGTAATGAAATTGGTAATGGAGCTAAAAAAATAAGGTCAGAACCGAAATTAGAATTTAGTTCTGACTTATTTTCAGCATAAATTTTTAATGATAACCTGTTTATTGGGTATGCCGATCGGTATTTGAGGTTTTACTCAAACTTTCGGATAGCTATGATTTGAACTATATCCTGATATAAAAACAGCTTATGGACTATCTCAGCAATTACGTAGCATTTACAATACAAATAATGATAAAAATGTAGCTATTTTGAAATTAGCGCATTGGTACAGAAAAGTAGAGGAGTCAGGATTTAAGAACTTTAATATTGTTCTCAATACGATAACGGTTAATTATCAATCAATACTAAACTACTTTGACAACAGAAGTACAAATGCTTCCGCAGAAATGAAATTCATGAACTCCTTATAAAAACAATAATAAAAATGTGAATAATCTTTTAATGCCAAAATCAAAGGATTCACAAGTCAGTTTAGAGGAGTTCGGAAAATCGACTTTTTCTTGTTCAGATTATCTAATCTTTTTGGATAATCCCCAACTTTTGCGCTTGATCCTCCATTTTCATAAACATAAATCATAAAAATAAAAAAACTTCAGCCAGCGTTAGCCAACTGAAGTTTCATGTACTCAGAGCGGGACTTGAACCCGCACGAACATTACTGTTCACTGGATTTTAAGTCCAGCGTGTCTACCAATTTCACCATCCGAGCAATATTAGTGGTACCTCCAGGGATCGAACCAGGGACACATGGATTTTCAGTCCATTGCTCTACCATCTGAGCTAAGGTACCAATACTACTTCATTATAAAAAGCAATGTATTAATAAAAAACCCCGGTCATAAGAACGGGGTTTTTAAAAAGAAAGGCGACGACATACTCTCCCACATAACTGCAGTACCATCTGCGCAGGCGGGCTTAACTACTCTGTTCGGGATGGGAAGAGGTGAGCCCCGCCGCAATAACCACCTTAAGAT
>JAGOJA010000057.1 GCA_017995345.1 Flavobacterium sp. | reverse complement strand
AATTATGAAAACAAAAATTAAGAAATTAAACCTTATTTAAATTACTTTTTTAAGATATTTATGGTCGTTTTTACCAAAATCATGATATTTGTGAAAACGTTATATTTGTTTTCCAAAATAGACAAAATGAGTACTAAAATATTGATTATTGGCGCTTGTGGCCAAATAGGAACGGAGCTAACCCAAAAGTTGCGAAAGATATACGGAACCGAAAATGTAATTGCTTCGGATATCCGAAAGTTAAATATTGATGTTGTCAATTCCGGTCCGTTTGAAGTGGTAAATGCTTTGGATTTCAACCAAATTCAACATTTAGTAGAAGTGCATCAAATTGACGAAGTCTATTTGATGGCCGCATTATTATCAGCAACAGCCGAGAAAAACCCAGCATTTGCTTGGGACTTGAATATGAATTCATTGTTTCACGTTTTGAATTTGGCGAAAGCCGGAAAAATAAAAAAAATATTCTGGCCTTCGAGCATTGCCGTTTTTGGACCTACAACCCCAAAAGAAAATACGTCACAATACACGATAATGGAACCTTCAACGGTGTACGGAATCAGCAAACAAGCCGGAGAAAGATGGTGTGAATACTACCATAATATTTTCGGTGTAGATGTAAGAAGTGTTCGTTATCCAGGTTTAATTAGCTGGTCATCGCCTCCTGGTGGCGGAACTACGGATTATGCAGTGGATATTTTTCACAAAGCACTTTCGGATAAAACATACGAATGTTTTTTATCCTCAGAAACTAAAATGCCGATGATGTACATGGACGATGCCATTGCGGCGACCATCCAAATTATGCAAGCACCGGCTGACCAAATAAAAATTCATTCCTCGTATAATCTAGCGGCAATGAGCTTTACGCCAACAGAGATTGCTGCCGAAATCAAGAAACACATTCCTGAATTTACCGTTACTTATGAACCGGACTTTCGTCAAAAAATTGCAGACAGCTGGCCTGAAAGTATTAATGATGCTGAGGCAAGAAAGGACTGGAACTGGAAACATAAATTTGACTTAGAAACCATGACGGTGGATATGCTAGAGCATTTGAAATAGTTCTCTTAAAAATAAAAACAAAAAAAAGTCTAGTTCAGAAAACTAGACTTTTTTTATGGTATTGCGATAAAAATCACTTTATCTCATACGTATTATTTTCCTTCTTGACATCAGCCATTAATCCGCTTGGATCAATAGTTATTTTCTTGATGGAAGCTTTCGGTTTAGCAATGTTAAATTCAAAAGTTGGATACGCCCAAGCCCAGTCCTTCAAAACCGTTCTTTTTTCAACTGGATTCGGATTTTCTTTTTCAAAATTCATCATGCGCAAAGGAATGTAGAAACTTTCTGTTGTTCCATCTGTATATGCTACCGTCAAATCAATTGGCATTGGCATTCTACCAATTCTCTCTAAAGTAACCGAAGTTTTACCTACATTTTCCTGTACTTCTTTGATACCATAATCAATAGTATTAGTGGTTTGAGTCCAATCCGTCAAATACCAATCCAGATTTGCACCAGAAACTCTTTCGGCAGATCTTTTGATATCATTGGGCGTAGGATGCTTGAATTTAAAATCGCTATAGTATTTTTTCAAGGTTTTCAATAGATTGTCTTTCCCAATTAAATACATCAATTGTGTCAAGAAAATTTCGCCTTTACTATAGGAAGAAATGCTGTACACTCTATTTTCGTCAAAACGGTCAGCATGTGTGCCTTGCGGCAATTCTTTCCCAGAATTCACCATTGAATAGTATCCCTTGTAGGCAGACTCAAAAGGATTTTCTACTTTTTTATCGGCCATTTCATTGAGTGCAAAATCTTCTAGAAATGAGGTGAATCCTTCGTCCATCCATCCGTGTTTTGATTCATTAGAAGCCAATATGTGCTGAAACCAAGAATGCGCTAATTCGTGTGCCGTTACGCCGAGCAATCCTTCAAAAGTACCTTGACCCAAAATCAACGTACACATGGCATATTCCATTCCGCCATCGCCACCTTGAATCACAGAATATTGTTTGTATGGATAATCTCCAACCGTTTTGTTGTAAATCTCCATCAACTGAACTGTTTTTGGTTGCAAATTTTTCCAGTTCTGAATGTATTTTGGATTGTTTTTATATAAGAAATGCAAATCAACACCATTAGGCCCTTTGACTATATCATGGATGTACTCTTTATCAGCAGCCCATGTAAAATCATGAACCATTGGCGCGTTAAAATGCCAAGTCAACGTTTTTGTTTTCTTTGGAGTCGTTACAACAACACCTTGATCCTGATAACCATGACCAATTTCGTTTGGGTTTTGCAAATAACCCGTGCCGCCTAAAACATACTCTTTGTCAATGGTGATTTTTACGTCAAAATTTCCCCAAACGCCATGAAATTCTCTTCCTATATAAGGATCCGCATGCCAACCTTCAAAATCAAATTCGGCCAGTTTTGGATACCATTGTGACATGGATAATGCCACACCTTCGGCATTATTTCTGCCAGAACGACGCACCTGAACTGGAACCTGACCGTCAAAATCTAAGGTGAATGTAGTTTTTGAATTGGGTAAAATTGGCTTAGCCAAAGTCACTTCAAGAATAGTTCCAACCTCTTTTGCAGTAGCAACAGCTCCATCTTGTTTGAAATTAGAAATTCGCAAATAACCAATTTCGTTTGGTTTCAAATTTTTAATGCGACTTTCTTTTACTTCTTTATCGCCAACTTTTGTTTTGCTAACCATTCTTGCGTCAGGATCTTTGATACTTTGGATTCTGGCATCCATTTCGCTTCCAGGCTGAAAGGCGTTATTGAATAGGTGATAATACACTTTACGCAAGGTATCAGGAGAATTATTGGTGTAAACTAATTCTTGTTTCCCTTTATATTGGTAGGTTTTCACATCCATCGCTACCTCCATTTTGTAATCAGCGTGTTGCTGCCAATACGTATTGTTTTGCGCTAATAGACTTCCAAAACTGAAAGTAACAAAAGAGAATAAGAGTAATTTTTTCATATCATAGTTTAAAATAAAATGGAAGGGCAAATCGCCCTTCCATTTAATGAATTTATAAAATATTATTTAGCTATTTTTTCGGCCATCAATAAAGCATTGTATGCATTTATTATTTTTCCAGATTTAGACAATGCGGCAAAAGGACGTGTGTCATTTGCTTTTCCGCCTACTACAACATCCGTTGTAATTGCCACGCCAGAGTCCATCAAGATTTGTTTTACCTGTTTAGCCGATAATTGTGGATAATAGGAACGAATTAATGCGGCAACTCCAGCAGCATTAGGCGCAGCCATTGAGGTTCCTTGCAAGTACTTGTATGTGTTGTCTGGAGTGGTTGCGTATATTTGTACACCAGGAGCAAAAACGTCTACATTGATTTTTCCAATATTAGAAAAACGAGCCACAACTTTATTTCCATATTCAAAATTCAAAGCGCCAATTGTGATTACATTATCTGCATATTCTGTTTTTTTATCATCAGAATCCGTTGGATAGTTGTCCGCATAATCAATGTCTTTAGCATCATTTCCAGCCGCATGAACAAATAATACATCTTTTTGTTCTGCGTATTTTATAGCGTCATAAACCCATTGTTTGTGCGGAGAAAAGGCTTTTCCAAAACTTCCGTTAATTACTTTGGCACCATTGTCTACTGCGTAACGAATTCCTAGTGCAATATCTTTATCATATTCATCGCCATCTGGCACTGCACGAACTGTAAGAATTTGAACGTTATTCGCAACACCATCACCACCTAAAGTATTGTTTCTGCTTTGAGCAACAATTCCGGCAACGTGAGTACCATGCAGTGCTTCGTTCTTATCCGGTCCAATAACGTTATTGTTTCCGTATTTAGTATCAGTAATATCATTTGGATTGTCTCCTAATACTTTACGGTAATCCGTTTTAAGATTGTCTCCGCTTAAAAGAGCAATAAAGCCCTTCAGGTCATTTTCGATTGCCGCTTTCAGTTCAACAACAGGCAGCCCAAAAGAAAGCATTTGTTGCATTGCTACTTTGCTTTTTTGTGTTTCTGGTTCTTGCGTAACGATTGCATTTACCTCTTCGATTGTGTACTCGGCTTTTCCAAAATATTTCGCCAAAGTTGCGTCGCCAGCATTAATTACCTCTAACATTTGCTCCAAACGATTTTTCCCTACAGTAGCTTCAGTAACTTTTTTGTCATACAAGGCTTTCGCAGCTTGATATGTTGCTTCATCAACTAAGGTTTTATCTTTGATGATTCTTTCATATTCCAAATTCTCTTTGGTAATGTCTCCAAGGAAATTCCATCCGTGAATATCATCAATATATCCATTTTTATCATCATCAATTCCGTTTTCTGGAATTTCTTTTGCATTGGTCCAAAGCACCGCTTTCAAATCTTCGTGTTCAATATCCACACCCGAATCTACAATTCCAACAATGACTGGTACGCCTTTTTTGCCTTTCAATAATTCAGCATACGCCTTATCAACACTCATTCCAGGAATGGTATCCGTTACAATATCTAAATGACTCCAACGTTTTAAGCTGTTTTCCGTTATTGGTGCTTTTTTTGTAATGTTCAAAGGAGCACTTATAGCAACTAGTCCAGAACTTGAGGTGTTTGAAACTTGTTTTGAAGCGCCACATCCTACTAATGCTAAAAAAGCAAATGCAGAAATGCAAATCGGTTTAATTGTATTCATTGAAAATGTTTTTGTTAATTTTGAAATATTCGTCTAAAATAATTTTTTTTGTTACAAGGCTAGTTATGATTAACACTATGTTAAGATTTGTTCGCAAGTAAAAACTTCTGCTAATCGAACGCCTTTTTCCGTTTTTTGAACGGTTATTATTTCATTGTGTGCATCGTGTTCTAAGAACAAATAATAATTATTCTCAGCAGCAGCATTCATGAATTTTTCTTTTTCTGGCATGGTCAACAAAGGCCTTGTGTC
The DNA here is from genome assembly GCA_017995345.1 of Flavobacterium sp. Taxonomy (GTDB): domain Bacteria; phylum Bacteroidota; class Bacteroidia; order Flavobacteriales; family Flavobacteriaceae; genus Flavobacterium. Next base: position 12,807 of record JAGOJA010000057.1, on the reverse strand, counting down.
ATATCCCATTACATACGGAATAGGAATGTGTCCGGCTGTTGCCAATAAATCAGCGCAAAAAACGATTGTCTTATCCTTATATTGAATATGCGGAATCATTTGCTTTTCGGTATGTCCATCAGCAAAAAAAATGCCAAAACCCAATTCCGACTTTTCTAAAATATCGCCTACTGGCCTTTGGATGAAATTCAGCTGCCCACTTTCCTGCATCGGCAAAATATTTTCAGACAAGAACGATGCTTTCTCCCTAGGATTGGGTTTTGTAGCCCATTCCCAATGATTTTCATTAGACCAGAATTTAGCATTTTTAAAAGCGGGTTCGTAACCTGTTTTATCAGCGTTCCATTGTACACTGCCACCACAATGATCAAAATGCAAATGCGTCATAAAAACATCAGTTACATCATCCCGATGAAAACCGTATTTAGCTAACGATTTATCCATAGAATGTGTTCCCCAAAGTGAATAATAGCCAAAAAATTTCTCCGATTGTTTGTTTCCCATTCCAGTATCAATCAAGATAAGTCGGTTGTCATCTTCAATCAATAAACAGCGTGCCGCAATATCAATTAAATTATTTTCATCGGCAGGATTGGTTTTGTTCCAAATGGTTTTTGGCACCACGCCAAACATCGCACCACCATCCAGTTTAAAATTTCCAGTTTCTATGGGATATAATTTCATGTTATTTTGTGTTTTTTGATAGGTTCCAAAGTTAAGGAATTCAAACGCTTTTAGCAGTTTCAAATAGCTTTTTTCTATTTTTGTATTAGTTATAAAAATGTTATCAGTTATGGAAAAAGCATTTTATATACTATCTTTGTTATTAATTTAGACAAAATCAATATAAGCTATGATAAAAGTTTCTGACACAGCGAGAAAAAAAATCATCGATTTAATGAAAGATGATGGTTTTGACGCTGCAACCGACTATGTAAGAGTTGGTGTAAAAAGCGGTGGATGTTCAGGATTGTCTTATGATTTAAAATTTGATAAAACAAAGAACGAAGACGATAAAGTCTTTGTTGACAACGACATCACTATTGCCGTAGAAAAAAAATCTTTTCTATATTTAGCCGGAACAATATTAGAATTTTCAGGCGGAATAAATGGCAAAGGATTTGTTTTCAATAATCCAAACGCAAATAGAACCTGTGGTTGTGGAGAATCGTTTTCTCTATAAACTAAATAAAAAAGATTTAAACCATTAAGAAATTAAGATAGTTCAGCCTTAATAAACCTTAATTTTTAATAGTTTTAAAAAATAAAATTATGTCAAAATACACAGAAGACGATTTAAAAATCGAACTCGAAACTAAAGAATACGAGTACGGATTTTACACGGATTTAGAATCCGATACATTCCCCGTTGGTTTAAATGAAGATATTGTTCGCGCTATTTCGCACAAAAAAGGAGAGCCACAATGGATGACTGATTGGCGTCTTGAGGCTTTTCGTGCTTGGGAGCAAATGACTGAACCAGAATGGGCAAATGTGCATTACACCAAACCTGATTTTCAGTCCATTTCCTATTACTCCGCTCCAAAAGCGATAGATCCAAATAAAACATTGGACGATGTAGATCCGGAACTTTTAGAAATGTATAAAAAGTTAGGTATCTCTGTTGATGAGCAAAAAAAGATGAATAATGTGGCTATGGATATCGTTGTCGATTCAGTTTCAGTAGCAACTACATTCAAGAAAACATTAGGCGAAAAAGGAATTATCTTTATGAGTATTTCCGAAGCCATCAAAGAACATCCCGAATTAGTTCGTAAATATTTAGGAACTGTTGTTCCACAGAAAGATAACTTTTACGCGGCACTAAATTCAGCGGTTTTCTCTGATGGATCATTCTGCTATATTCCAAAAGGAGTTCGCTGTCCAATGGAACTTTCGACTTATTTTAGAATCAATCAAGCGGGAACAGGGCAATTCGAAAGAACGTTATTAGTTGCTGATGAAGGCAGTTACGTTTCCTACTTAGAAGGTTGTACGGCGCCAAGTCGTGACGAAAATCAATTGCATGCTGCTGTTGTAGAACTAATCGCGATGGAAGATGCCGAAATCAAATATTCAACCGTTCAAAACTGGTTTCCTGGAAGTAAAGAAGGCAAAGGTGGGGTTTTCAACTTTGTGACCAAAAGAGGAATTTGCGAGAAAAACGCAAAAATTTCTTGGACACAAGTAGAAACAGGTTCAGCGATAACCTGGAAATACCCTTCTGTTATTTTAAAAGGAGACAATTCAGTAGGAGAATTTTATTCAATCGCTGTTACCAATAATTTCCAACAAGCCGATACAGGAACTAAAATGATTCATTTAGGTAAAAACTCTAAATCGACTATTATTTCCAAAGGAATTTCTGCTGGAAAATCACAAAACAGTTACCGTGGTTTAGTAAAAATTGGCTCTAATGCTGATAATGCCCGAAACTTTTCGCAATGTGATTCGTTGCTTATGGGTAACAATTGTGGTGCACATACGTTTCCTTATATCGAAAGTAAAAATCCATCGGCTAAAATCGAACATGAGGCTACGACGAGTAAAATTGGCGAAGACCAAGTTTTCTATTGCAACCAACGTGGAATTCCAACAGAGAAAGCAATTGCTTTAATCGTAAATGGCTTCAGTAAAGATGTTTTGAATAAGTTACCAATGGAATTTGCCGTAGAAGCTCAGAAATTATTGGAAATTAGTTTAGAAGGCTCAGTAGGTTAGAAAATAAATCAAGTATAAAATACATTCGAAAATGTTATCAATAAAAAATTTACACGCTTCAATAGGCGACAAAGAAATATTAAAAGGGATTAACCTTGAAGTAAAAGCAGGAGAAATTCATGCGATAATGGGGCCAAACGGTGCTGGAAAAAGCACCTTAGCTTCTATCATCGCAGGAAATGAAAACTACGAAGTAACCGGGGGCGAAATCACTTTAGATGGAGAAGACCTTTCAGAATTAGCGCCAGAAGAAAGAGCACACAAAGGTGTTTTTCTTTCTTTTCAATATCCTGTGGAAATCCCAGGAGTTTCGGTAACGAACTTCATGAGAACAGCCATCAACGAAACGCGTAAAGCAAACGGTCAGGAAGAAATGTCAGCTAAAGAAATGCTGAAAGTCATTCGTGAAAAATCAGAATTGTTAGAAATCGACAGAAAGTTTTTATCTCGTTCTCTAAACGAAGGTTTTTCTGGTGGTGAGAAAAAACGTAACGAAATTTTTCAAATGGCAATGTTAGAACCAAAACTAGCCATTCTTGATGAAACCGATTCTGGCCTTGATATTGATGCCTTGCGCATTGTGGCCAATGGAGTGAACAAACTTAAAAGCGACAAAAATGCAATCATAGTGATTACACACTACCAAAGATTATTAGATCATATCGTTCCTGATTTTGTTCACGTATTGTTCAACGGTAAAATTGTGAAATCAGGTGGAAAAGAGCTTGCGCACGAACTAGAAGAAAAAGGATACGATTGGATTAAACAAGAACAAGAAGCTTAAAATTTTGTTTGAAGTTTAAAGTTTAAAGTTGCCTCTAGATAACTTTAAACTTTTAAACCTTAAACTTTAAACAATAAAGAAAATGGAATTAAAAGAAAAATTATTATCGTCTTTTATGGCTTTCGAAGAGCAGATTGATGTTCACTCTGAACTTCATGATGTGAGAACTACTGCCATAAAAAACTTTGAAGATAAAGGTTTCCCAACCAAAAAAGATGAAGCTTGGAAATATACCTCGCTAAATGCCATCCTAAAAAATGACTTTACCGTTTTTCCAAAAGAAGAAAATAACATTCAATATTCGGATGTGAAAAAATACTTTTTGCACGAAATAGACACCTATAAAGTGGTGTTTATTGATGGTATTTTCAGTTCGCATTTATCGTCAACTACACACGACGGAATCGATGTTTGCTTGATGGCATCGGCATTGAGTAGACCAAAATACAAAATGGTTATTGATGCTTATTTTAACCAAATTGCCAACAAAGACGATAGTTTGACTTCATTGAACACAGCTTTCGCCAATGAAGGAGCGTACATCAATATTCCAAAAAGCAAAGTAGCAGATAAACCTATCGAAATCATGTATTTCTCGACAGGAAACGAAGCGGCTCTTTTGGTTCAACCGAGAAACTTAGTGATTGTGGGCGAAAACTCCCATGTTCAAATTATTGAGCGTCACCAAAGTTTAAACGAAAATCCAGTGTTAACGAATTCCGTTACCGAGATTTTTGCTAAAAAACGCGCCATTGTTGATTATTACAAAATTCAAAACGATACCCTTGAAGCGAATTTAATTGATAATACGTACGTTTCTCAACAAAAAGAAAGCCACGTTTCGGTTCATACCTTCTCTTTTGGCGGGAATTTAACGAGAAACAACTTAAATTTTTATCACTTCGGGGAACGATTGACAAGTACTTTAAACGGAATCACAATTATTGGCGAAAAGCAACACGTAGATCATTATACTTTGGTAAAACATTCGGCTCCAAATTGCGAAAGTTTTCAGGATTATAAAGGGATTTATTCCGGCAGTTCTACAGGAGTTTTCAACGGAAAAGTGTATGTAGAGAAGGAAGCTCAAAAAACGAATGCGTTCCAAAAAAGCAACAATATTTTATTAAGCGACAAAGCAACCATAAATGCAAAACCACAATTGGAGATTTTTGCTGATGATGTAAAGTGTTCTCACGGTTGTACCGTTGGGCAATTAGATGAAACGGCCTTATTCTACATGCAACAACGCGGAATTCCTAAAAAAGAAGCCAAAGCATTACTGATGTATGCGTTCTCGAATGCTGTCATCGAAAACATAAAAATACCAGAATTAAAACAACGAATTACCAAAATTATTGCCACAAAATTAGGCGTAAAATTAGGATTTGATTTGTAGTTTTTAACCGCAACGTTTTATAAGGAATACGCAAAGGGCGCAGAGTTTTACTAAACTTTGCGCCCTTTGCAATTTTACTTTGCGTGCTTTGCGGTTAATTTTTTTTCAAACTCCCTACAATTCCGCTCAACATCCCGTTAAAATCAAAATTAGAACCTTCCTTTAAGCCCATTCGAACAATCACTAAATCAAGTGACGGAATAATGGCCACCATTTGTCCTTGAAAACCGCTACAGTAAAACATATCTCTAGGAACATCCGGAAAATATCCGCCGGCATTAAGCCAAAAGTGTCCGCCATATCTACCGTTTGAAGTATTCGTAGGAGTTGCGGTGTATTTAGTCCAACTTTCATCAAAAATTTGGTCGCCGTTCCAATTGCCTTTGCGCAAATACAACAGTCCAAATTTTGACCAATCGCGTGTTGTTGCCCAGCCGTAGGACGAGCCTACATAATTTCCCACCATATCCGTTTCTACCAGCATCGAGTTCATCCCTATTTTATCAATCAAAGCAGAGTACCAAAAATCTAAATAGTCCTGATGCGTTTTGAATTGTTGTCTCAAAATTCCCGAAAGCAAATTTGTGGTTCCCGAAGAATAATTCCAATGCGCATTGGGTTTGAAAGCCGCTGGCTTTTCCCGTTGCACCTGCGCCATGTCTTCGGCTTGAAAAAGCATTTTAGTAGCATCCGAAATCTTATCGTATTGCTCTGTCCATTCCAATCCAGAATTCATGTGAAGCAAATCATTTGTAGTAATGATTTTGCGTTCGTCATTTTTCCATTCCGTTATAGGCGCCGGTTTATAAATATCGTATTTCCCTTGTTTTTGCAGAATTCCAAACAGGGCACTAGTAATACTTTTGGTCATCGACCAACCCAGAATTTTACTTTCCTTAGTAAAACCAGTGTCGTATTTTTCAGCAATAATTTTGTCTTTATAAATAACCAATAAAGAACGCGTTCTTTTATTCCTATCCCCTTTTGCATCAAAAGAATTGCCTACAGCCGCATTTAATTTAGTGTAATCAACGTTTGCAAAAACAGTATCTTTTGGCTCGTTATTTCCATAGGGGAAAGGCAAATTGTTGTTCAGTTTTGTTCTTTTTGGAACCAAATAGGGTTTAGTAACATCAAAATCATCATCAACTAATGTGGCTCCTAAACCTTCCCGGTAAATGGCTTTTCGTTCTTTCAATCCATAAACGGAAGCGGTCGAAAATTTTCCAGCATCATTTATTTTGTTTTTGGCCAAATCAATCAAATCGATGTCATTGTCGCCTTTTTCTATCATTTCCTGCGAACGATTATCAATAAAATGTCCTGAAGCAATGCTTTTGGCTGAAAAGCCAGAAATTAAATCCAGTTTGGGATAGGTTGTAAATCCTAAATAAAAGATTCCGATAAAAGAGGCAAAACCAACGAGCTTGAAGTATTTTTTCATAGAGAATTAATTTCCAGCAATTTAATAAAAAAGAATCACAATATTGAACCACTTAGTACTACTGAAAAATGATTTTTCTGTGAACAAATATTTTTTATTTAAACGATTAAGAAATTAAGTTTCATTAAGAATTAACACCTCGTTTTTCTAAATTTCTTACTAGTTAAATTTATAATGAGAAATTTTTCATAAATTCTTCCGATTTACCCAAAAGTAAGGTCTGAAGTCGTATTATATTTTTAGAAATCGTAACTAGTAATAACTTTTATTAACAACTGTTTGCCAAAAATTAATTCGAATTTCACTACTTTTGTATTTAGAAAAATTCTAAATAATGAAAACTAATTTCAAATTAGTTACTCTAAAAATAGAACACGTATTGGTTTTTCAACTGACCAATAAAAAACAATAAAACAAGCAGGTACATGTTAGACATCAATAAAATTAGAGCCGACTTCCCTATTCTTTCCCAAAAAGTAAACGGAAAACCATTGGTTTATTTCGACAACGGAGCCACTTCGCAAAAACCACAAGTTGTGATTGATGCAATTTCAAAATATTATCAGGAAATTAATGCTAATATTCACCGTGGCGTTCATACGTTAAGTCAACTGGCAACTGATGCTTACGAGATTTCACGTGCTAAACTTCAGCATCATATTAATGCTAAATTTGCTCATGAAGTACTTTTCACTTCGGGAACCACTTTTGGAATCAATTTAGTGGCTAACGGATTTGCTTCCATTTTAAAACCAGGCGATGAAGTTCTAGTTTCGGCATTAGAACACCACAGTAATATTGTGCCGTGGCAAATGTTGTGCGAGAAAACGGGAGCAACATTACGCGTAATTCCAATAAATCAGGATGGCGAATTGATTATGTCTGAATATGACAAATTACTTTCGGATAAAACGAAAATTGTGACCGTAAATCATATTTCGAATGCGCTTGGAACGGTCAATCCTATTAAATACATGATTGACAAAGCCCATGAAGTGGGAGCCGCAATTTTGATTGATGGTGCGCAAGCGGTACCACATTTGAAACCTGATGTTCAAGAATTAGATTGTGATTTTTATGTTTTTTCAGGACATAAAATGTGTGGACCAACAGGAACTGGCATTTTATACGGAAAAGAAGCGTGGTTGAACAAATTGCCGCCATACCAAGGTGGAGGCGAAATGATCAAGGAAGTGACTTTCGAGAAAACGACTTACGCTGAATTACCTCATAAATTTGAAGCAGGGACACCAAATATTGCCGGAGGAATTGTTCTGGGAACTGCGGTTGATTATATGAACGCAGTTGGTTTTGAAAACATTCAACAACAGGAATTAGAATTGTTGGAATATGGCACCAAACGATTGTTAGAAATTGAAGGCTTGAAAATTTTTGGCAATGCCAAAGAAAAAACTTCCGTAATTTCATTTAATATTGAAGGAATTCATCCCTATGATATTGGTACGATAATTGACAAATTAGGAATAGCCGTAAGAACAGGTCATCATTGTGCACAACCCATCATGAATTTCTTTTGTATTCCGGGAACGATACGAGCATCATTTGCTTTTTATAATACCAAAGAAGAAATTGACAGTATGGTAGCAGCAGTGAAAAAAGCACAAATAATGTTGTCTTAAAAATAATTTTATGAAACTATTTTCTTTTTTATTTCTGACCATTTTCTTATGGAAAGGCTGCGACATCGCAAAAGCTCAAGATCTACAAAATGTAGTTATTGAATACACGGCCAATACTAGAGGTTTTTATCAACAAATAACGGTGAAAAATCAGATGCTAACAGTTTCAAAAAATCGTGACGGAAATGACAAACTTGTAGCAAAAAAAATATCGGATGCTGACTGGAAAGAATTAGTAGATAGTTTTAAAACGGTGGAATTGGACAGTTTGCCCAAATTAAAAGCACCAACAGAAAAACGCTTTTACGACGGTGCGGCTATAGCCAATTTGAAAATCACCTTCAAAGACAAAGCCTATGAAACGACCAGTTTTGACCACGGCTTTCCGCCAAAAAAAATTAATAAATTCGTGAATACAATAACTTCATTAGCTAAATAATAATGAAAATTAAAGAAATACAAGAAGAAATCGTCGAAGAGTTTTCTATGTTTGACGACTGGATGGAGCGTTATGAATACATCATCGAGTTAGGGAAAAACCTACCTTTGATAAAAGAAGAATTCAAAACCGAAAACAATCTAATCAAAGGCTGCCAATCGAAAGTCTGGTTGCAAGGCGAACAAAAAGACGATAAAATTATTTTCACTGCCGATAGTGATGCCATTTTGACCAAAGGAATTATTGCGATATTAATTCGTGTTTTTTCGAATCAAAGTGCCAAAGATATCCTAGATGCCGACATGAGTTTTATAGACGAAATAGGCTTGAAAGAACACTTATCACCCACTCGTGCCAATGGATTAGTATCGATGATAAAAAACATAAAAATGTATGCTTTGGCATTCAACACGCAAAATTGATTTAGAACAAGCAAGTCCTATTAGTTTTTTTTAATATAACTACAGACTTTGTTACAGTTACTTCTTTTGAATATTCAATGATAATAAATAAATTTTAAAGTGCTATATGCAACTTTAAATCTTAAACTTTAAACTAAAAATTATGACACAAGAAATAGACACTGCCGAGTTAGGAGAATCAATCGTAAAAACATTAAAGACTATTTACGATCCGGAGATTCCTGTAGACATTTACGAATTAGGATTGATTTACGATGTAATGGTTAATACAGATTATGAAGTGAAAATCCTAATGACACTTACCTCTCCAAACTGCCCAGTTGCAGAAAGTTTGCCAAGAGAAGTCGAAGAAAAAGTAAAATCGATTGCAAATGTGAAAGATGCTGAAGTAGAAATTACTTTTGATCCGCCTTGGAGCAAAGATTTAATGAGCGAAGAAGCAAAATTAGAATTGGGAATGTTGTAAAATTTGTTCAAGGTTTAAAGTTTAAGGTGTAGCAACTTTAACCTTTTAACCTTTTAACCTTTTCAAAATGGAAGAAATAATAAATAAAGTTGCGAATAGCGCCTTGGATGTTTTTGATCTTGAAGATTATTATCCAAAAGGGATTCGTACGCAAATTGATATTTCGCAGTGGCTTTTAGAAGGATTTATATTAAGAGAAAAAGACTTCAGAGAGCAGCTAAAAAATCACGATTGGTCACAGTACCAAGATCAATTTGTCGCAATTCATTGCAGCACAGATGCAATTGTCCCAGCTTGGGCTTCCATCTTAGTTGCGATTCAATTAGCGCCATTTACAAAAAAAATCATCAATGGAACAATAGAAGACTTAGAGGCTTCTCTTTATGAAGAATTGTTGACCAAAATTGATTATTCAGTTTATAAAAATAAGCCTGTTATTATAAAAGGATGCTCCAAAAAACCGGTTCCAATGCGGGCTTATGTGCTGGCAGCGCATTATTTGCAACCTTTTGCACGAAGTATTATGTATGGCGAAGCTTGCTCTGCCGTTCCGTTGTACAAAGCGCCTAAAAAAGGATAATTTATCGCGTTTATTAATATTTAAAACTCATAGACATGAAAAAAATGACTTTTTCTTTAGTGTTCTTTTTTGCTCTGATCTCTATGCATGCGCAAGAAACAGCTACAGACACCACAAAGTTTTGGACCAAAAAAGGAAACATCTCCTTACTTTTTAACCAATCAGCCTACAACAAGCAATGGCTGGGTGGCGGAACTTCGAATGTTGCAGGGAATTTTGGGTTGAATTACGACTTCAATTATAAAAAAGACGATATCGTTTGGGACAACAAATTTATTTTGGCATACGGTTTAACCAAAATAAAAGGAGGCGACAAACCTGCAAAAACAGACGATCGCTTGGAACTAAATTCTCTTTGGGGAAAGAAAGCCAAAGGACAATGGTACTATTCGATGTTTTTCAATTTCAAGACCCAAATGGACACTGGTTTAGACAAAAATGACGAGAAAATTTCGCATTTTTTCTCTCCCGCTTATTTCCAATTGGGACCAGGAATGTTATGGAAAAAAAGCAATAACTTAAGTGTCAATTTTTCTCCAGCAACATCAAAATTAATTATTGTTCACCCTCATTTTACCAAATTTAGATCCTCATTTGGTGTATTGCAAGGTGATTCGTCTCGATTTGAGTTTGGATCTAGTATTTCGGGCTACTATAAATTCAACATCATGACCAATGTGTCTGTAGAAAATAGATTGAATTTATATTCTAATTATTTAGACAATCCCCAAAACGTTGATGTCGATTACCAGATGAATGTGATTATGAAAATCAACAAATACTTATCAGCAAATGTAGCCGTCCAAGCTATTTATGATGACAATTCAGTACAAGCCGTTCAGGTAAGAGAATTATTTGGATTAGGTGTTAACTACGGTTTCTAATTCATTTTTAAAATACTAAAAATGCCCTTTTGGATAATTTCAAAAGGGCATTTTTATTTTAAATTCATTCCACAATCTTGATAATTTTTCCAGTAAATGAATTACTTTGCTTCCTTCAAGTTTATTTGTGCGATGTAGTCTTTTAGAAATTTTTCCACATCTAAGGGTTCTTTAAATCGATTTGGCTTATCGTCTAATGTTATAGTAATCATATACCTTTCATTTACAAAAGCAACGTAAGAAACTGAATCTGACGCTCCTCCATACGGTGAAAACCGAGCGGAAACAATGCGACTTTTTTTATACTTTCTATCGAATGGAGAAAGCTCATGTGAACCTAAAGCTATTGCTTCGGGTTTAAAAATCATAAACTTAATCGGCAAAAATGCTTTCCCTTGTTTGGTTTCAAAAAAGGGATCATTATAATCCGCGATTTCAACTCTCATTGTTTGCCTAGTTTGCGGAATACAGTAGTCAAAATTCAACTTAAAATCCATATTCTGTACCGCACAACTTGAAACCTCTCTAAAAATATATCCTTGATATTCTAGTATTTTTGGGAAAAAATGATACTCAGCTGCTTTTCTATCGGTTTTACAACCTATCTCTTCCCAAGCTGGTATTATTGGTATGTAGTCGGCCAAGGTGGGGCAACAACTTGGTAAATTAAGGTCGTCACAATTGGTCTCAATTTGAGCGATACTAAATTGAAAAACGCATAGTGAAAGAATTAAAAATAGTTTTTTCATGGTTGCTATCATTTCTTAAAAACAGATAAATCTCTTTTTAGTTTGTTACTGTGTTCAAATTTACATAAATAGACTCGGAATAACTATAGTAACATAATGAAAAATTCAACTATCCATATTTTAGAAATACTAAAATCAAATGTCACTAAAACGCTTTTAGGCTTTCACCGCTACTCTTTTGCAACGAGCACTGAGATACTTATGGGAACTAAATATAGCCTTGCAGGCTAACTCACTCCATAAAAAAAGAGGACTAAAAGCCCTCTTGATTATGAATCTAAAAATTCCTGATAACCACAAACAAATAGCCTTGAGAAAAGTTTTACACAAAACGATTTTCGTTGTTCATGCTGTGTATGCAACGAACTCTATTGTTTTGGATATTGGTTTACTGAACGAACTCCAGAGAACTATCTGAAAGATCAAAATAAGCTCCTACAATTTTTATCTGTCCTTTAGTTTCCATTTCTTTTAAAATTGGGCTTTTTGCTCTGATTTGTTCAATAGTATTTCTAACATTGTTTTCACAAACGTGTTTTACAAACGCCTCATTTTTTGAAGTTTTTTCCCCAGTAAAATCTTGACTTTTAAGTATCGCAGGTTTAATTTTTGTAAGCAACGCTGTAATATTACCTAATTTCACATCGTCAATCGCACTTTTTACAGCACCACAATGTTCGTGTCCCAATACCATTACTAATTTTGCTCCAGCAACCTTACAAGCATACTCCATACTTCCTAGTTGGTCTTCGTTTACAACATTACCCGCTACTCTACCAACAAATAAATCTCCAATTCCTTGATCAAAAACATCTTCAACTGGAACTCGGCTATCGATACAACCTAGTACTATTGCTTTTGGATATTGTCCTGACTCATAGTTTCTCACTTGTTCTGAGTGGTCTCTATGTGTTTCTATTCCTTTACGAAAACGTTCGTTACCCTCTTTAAGTTTTTTTAAAACCACATCAGGTGTTAATTTGTCTTGATCCTCTTTGGTTCTTATATGCTCTAAATTTTTAACATCTATTGCTTTTTCTTCTACTTTTACTTCGCTACTTTTAACTTCTGTTTTTGGCTCGTTTTTGCACGCAAACATGATAGTTGCGATAGTAAATACCAATGCTAGTTTAATTGATTTTCTTATCATATTTATTAAATTTATTTGCCTACTTCTTTTACGGTGTTCGGCTAGTCCGTTGTATTTATTCTTTCTAAAGTTGATATGCTAATTTAACTTTCTACTAGCGTTCAAGTGGGAAATTAATTAAAAAGGAGC
>JAGOJA010000056.1:14737-17895 GCA_017995345.1 Flavobacterium sp. | reverse complement strand
ATCTTGCACACAGAGTTTGGAATATTTCCAGATAATTTATTAAAAGATAAATTTAAAATTCTTAACTCACTTAAATTCCCAATATCTGAAGGAATCGCTCCGGAAATGTTATTTTTATATAAATTTAATTCTTGAAGACTTTTCAATTTTACTATTTCTCCCGGTATTTCTCCCGTTAGATTATTATTACTCAAATTTATAGAAACCACCTTACCATTCTGCAATTTTACTCCATACCAAGTAGCAACAGATGAGGATAAATCCCATTTATTAATCCATTCATTCCCATTTGTTGCTTTGTATAGCTTAACCAAAACTTCTTTGTCAGATGAAGATATGTTCGCAAACATAGAGAATGAAAAAAATAAAAAGGCAAAACATAGGATAGTACTGTTTTTCATAATCGTAATATTTTCTATTTCTAATATATTTTAAAGGTAAGCACAGAACTGATAATAGGCAAATAAAATCGACGAACTACGTAATATATTTATTTAAACACGATAATGCTTACAAAAATTATATTCATATAAGTTTAAATTTCATGAAATTGAATATATTAAACACAAAATCGAATGTATAGAAATCAATTTCTTCGTTATGAATTGCCGCTTCATCACGCTTGCAAGTAGATTTATTTGGTAGTACCTAAAAAATTTGGACAAAAAAATAAGGCATGCCTGAAAAAAAAAACAAAAGAAGCAGCTCCAAATACACCTTTGTAACTAGAGTATTTGAGATATTATGTTAAATAATATTGGGGTAAAATTCTTTGCGTTTGAAAATAAACATCAGAATTTATTTTTTACTAAATTTTTCCTATCGCTTTTGCTAAATCAACATCCTTATCAGTAACACCCTCAACATCATGCGTTGTTAAGCGTATTGTAACTTTATTATACACATTGAACAATTCCGGATGGTGATTACTCTTTTCAGCTAATACTCCTACTTGCACGATAAAACCCAAGGCCTGAGTAAAACTAGAGAACGTAAAGTTTTTCTCAATTCCATTATTGATAAATTTCCAACCTTTTAAGTCTTTCAATGCGATTTGAATAGATTTCTCTGAATAGGTTTCCATGATTTGCTTTTTATTATTTGTATAAAGTTAGTTAATTTCGAAAGATTCAGTAATACTTTAACTTTATTAACTAATTTTGGAGAAACATTTCCATTCAATTTGAATACAGCTTTTTCCTTTAAAATTTATAATTCAACCGTTCAACTTCCTCTAAAATGGGATGATTTAGCCATATCAACTATTTTTTTATCTAAAAAATACTTAGAAGTTTTAGAAAAATCATCTCCTGATAACATGATTTGTCATTTTATTGGGATTTTCGAAAATGAATCTTTAGTTGGCGTTGCTCTTTGTCAATTTTTAGATTTGAATAAATTAGAATCTTTTGGAGAACGCGACAAATGTGTCAAAACCGCTGTGCGAAATATTATTTTTGGAAACTTTGCCTCTAATGTTCTCGTCATTGGCAACAATATGCTTACTGGTCAAAATTCCTTTGCCTTTTCAGACATTATAGATAAAAAGAAAGCATTACGAACCATACACGCTGCAACAGCAGAATTAAAAAACATATTTAAAGCTAGAGGCATAAACATTCACATTACTACTTATAAAGACTTCAACAAAGAAGAAATTAAGGATTTTGACATTCCAGAATTCAAAAATGATTATCAGTTTTCAACACAACCCAACATGGTTTTCTCGATTAATGAAAATTGGAAGTCAGAACAAGATTACATTGATTCGCTGTCAAAAAAATACAGAGATCAATACAAAAGAGCCCGGAAAAAAGCAGCTCTAATTGAGAAAAAAAAATTGGAACTGCCAGATATCATTGCCTTAGAAGACACAATTTATGAGTTGTATTTTCATGTCGCCAAAAACGCCCCTTTTAATACTTTTTTTCTACCGAAGAATCATTTTAGAGTTTTCAAAGAAATATTCAACGACAAATTTCTTTTCTATGGCTATTTTTTGAATGATGAGTTAATTGGTTTTAATACTTTAATAAAAAACGGCAAAGTAATGGATACTTATTTCCTTGGATATAACGATAGTATTCAGCGTGAAAAGATGCTGTATCTAAACATGTTATACGACATGATTGCCTATTCTATTAATAAAAACTTTAAGGAAATTGTCTTTGCAAGAACAGCATTGGAAATCAAAAGTTCCGTGGGTGCAAAACCAATAAAAATGTACGGATTGATGGCTCATAGAGAATGTATGGTGAATGTATTTCTTCCAAAGATATTCACCTATTTAGAGCCTGAAACTATTTGGCAAGAACGAAATCCATTTAAGTAACTTTACTATTAGCTAAGGGAATTGCGACTTTCATTTGTTTTGGCAAAATTTCGATGTTCAATTTTGTTTCTTTGCCACAATATTCTCCATCAATTTGAAAACTAACTGGAATATTGGTTGTGACAAAGGCTTTATCTGTTGAAATAATCTCGACATCATTGACATCAATAGGCATGTTTCCCGTAATAATTTTACCAAGAACCACTAAATCCATGTTTTTAAGAATGACCAATTCAAACTTACCGTCGTCCATCACACCATTTGGATTTATAGAAACTCCCGTGCCGTATTTTTTAGAATTGGCTATTACAATCATTCTTGCCTCACATTCTACTGTTGGAAAGTCGCCTGTAATAGTCGCAATAAACGGGGCTTCTAAATCTATCAAAGTAGATAGTGTTTGCAAAGCATACCCCCATTTGCCGCGAATACTACCATTTTCATAATTCTTTATCATTTCCGCATTTATACCCAAATCACTTAAGTGAATGCTCTTCTTCCCGTTAATGGAAATCATATCAATTTCCATATAATCATGATGAAAAGCAATTTCTAAGTTCTCTTCAATTGTTGTTGGAAAATTCAAATCTACTGCTAAACCATTAGCAGAGCCGGCCGGTAAAATCCCAATAATCACATCCTGCTCTTCCATGGCTTCAGCAACCATTTTTATAGTTCCATCGCCTCCTACTACAATAATTCGTTTTGGAGTGTAGGTCTTGTAAAGTACTTTTATGTTTTCGATATCTGAAATTCCGGAAGTGTTATAAATCACAAGATTCAAGTTTTCTTTTTTAGCAAAAACAGCTGTAGCGTCGACAAACTC
>JAGOJA010000056.1:0-14637 GCA_017995345.1 Flavobacterium sp. | reverse complement strand
ATTCATCAGCTCCCAAAAGCAGTTTTATTACTAAAAGATATCAAGACGAGTCTCGCCGATTTCTTTATTACCGGCAGAGGAAATCACAATCATAAGTTTGACAAAATAAAACACATTTTAGAATTTTATCCAAATTTAGAATATGTACTTCTTGGTGATGATTCCCAACATGACCCTTTTTTATATGAGGCAATTTGCAAAATTTTCCCAGTTACCGTAAAAGCAGTTTATATCCGTCAAACTGGGAACTACAAAAAAGAGAAAGTAACCGCTGTTATGAAAAACTTAGAAACATTGGACGTTTCAATTTGTTATTTTAAAAACAGTAGCGAAGCCATTGAACACTCTAAATCAATTGGAATTATTGCATAAAAAAAGAGTTCCAAACCGGAACTCTCATTTTTTATGCATTATCTATTTCTTCCTGAACCACTTCCCATTCCAGCAGCAATTTATCTAGCTCTGCTTTTTTCTTATTGTAAGCGGTGAAAAACCTAGCGTCTTCAATGTGCTTGTCATAATTAGAAGCCAGCATTTTATCGTCCTGTTGAATGTCTTTTTCTAATTGTTTGATTTGACTTTCTACTTTACTTAATTTATTTTGCAATGCTTTCCCTTTCTTTTGATCTTCATAAGAAGCTTTGTTACTTTCTTTTGGCGCAGTAGCTTTTTCGGTATCTTTTTTCTCAACTTCCCGCATATTTTCCATATTACGTTGCTCCAAGAAATAGTTGATATCGCCTAAATATTCTTTTATTTTTTGATCTTTAAATTCATATACCAAATTTGACATTCCTTGCAAGAAATCCCTGTCGTGAGAAACCAACAATAAAGTACCGCCAAATTTTTGAAGTGCGGCTTTCAAAACATTCTTAGATTTAATGTCCAAGTGATTCGTAGGCTCATCCATCAATAAAACATTGATGGGCTGTAATAACAATTTACACAGTGCCAAACGGTTTCTTTCGCCTCCAGAAAGGACTTTTACCTTTTTCTCCACATCATCACCTCTAAACAAGAAAGAACCCAGCATATCGCGCACTTTCATTCGGTTGGTGTCTACAGCAGCATCTTCCATGGTTTGTAGCAAAGTAATTTCACCATCTAAATATTCAGCCTGATTTTGCGCAAAATAACCCAACTGTACATTATGGCCTAACTTGATATTTCCCTTATATTCAAATTCATCAACTATAGCTTTTATAAAAGTTGATTTTCCTTGTCCGTTTTGTCCAACAAATGCAATTTTACTACCGCGTTCCACTAACAAATTGATATCTTTCAAAATCGTTTTGTCGCCGTAGCTTTTAGTTACGTTTTCGGCTTCGATTACCACTCTCCCCGGTTCTTTTGAAACAGGAAAAGTAATATTCATCACTGAGTTGTCGTCTTCATCAACTTCAATACGTTCAACCTTATCTAATTTCTTGATTAATGACTGCGCCATCGAAGCTTTGGATGCTTTGGCACGAAACTTTTCGATTAATTTTTCCGTCTCTTCAATTTTTTTGGCTTGGTTTTTTTGCGTTGCCAATTGCTTCTCCCGAATTTCATGACGCAATTCTAAATATTGAGAATAAGGCTTATTAAAATCATAAGCTTTACCTAAGGAAATTTCGATAGTCCTGTTCGTCACATTATCTAAAAACATTTTATCATGCGAAACAATCACAACAACTCCCGGATAATTACGAAGGAAGCTTTCTAACCAAATGATACTTTCAATATCCAAGTGATTCGTAGGCTCATCCAGTAACAAAACGTCATTAGCTTGTAATAATAATTTGGCTAATTCAATACGCATTCTCCATCCCCCAGAAAAAGTTTCAGTTTGATTGTCAAACACGTCTCTTTTAAAACCTAAACCAAGAAGAATTTTCTCAGTATCACCCACATAATTATAACCACCTAATAATTCAAAACGATGGGTATACTCCGATAAATCCTCAATTATCTGACTGTATTCCTCACTTTCATAATCGGTACGGGTAACCAAAAGATGATTGATCTCTTCGAGCTTTTTTTCAACAATTTTAATCTCCGTAAAAGCTTCGTAAGCTTCCTCTAGAACTGTTCTTCCTTGTTCAAAATCAATATCCTGACGCAAAAATCCCATTCGGATATCTTTTTCTTGGGAAATGACACCTGAATCAGGAGCAAAATCCCTTGCCAACATTTTAAGCATGGTAGATTTTCCCGCTCCATTCTTCCCTACAAGACCTACACGGTCTCCAGCGCCCAATCGAAAGGTAACTTCTTCAAATAAATAAGTACCACCAAACGAAACGGATAAATTGTGTATATTAAGCATGTATTGTTATTTTATTCCTTTTCGAATTTGTAAATTTGCACACCAAATTGTCGGCGCTAAAAAAGGAAATATTAAATTTTTTGCAAATGTTAAAAAAAGGATCCAAATTATATAGTATTTTAACAGGAACTTGTCCTAAATGTCAGAATGAGAGTATGTATTTCGATGAAAATCCATTACATATTAATAAAGTTTTAAAAATGAATGATAATTGCAGTCATTGCGGGCTAAGATACCAAATTGAGCCTTCTTTCTTTTACGGCGCAATGTACGTTAGTTACGGTTTGAATGTTGCTATCGGAATTGCAGCTTTTATTATCTCTTTTGTGTTCTTTAAAACAAACCTAAAAGTTGCTTTCGCCGTCATTATAGTATCATTAATTATTTCATTCCCTTTTGTGTTGCGATGGTCTAGAAACATTTACATCAATATGTTCGTTTCTTATGACTCAAAAGCAAAACTTAAATAATATTTTTTTTCCCTTTAGACAGAAATCTATTAATATCAATTTCCTTATTTAAAGGTATCTGCTGTTCAATATTTTCAAATAATGCTTTTGCCATTGCCGGCCCAAGCATAACTCCCCGAGTTCCTAGTCCATTGAGAATGTGTATGGTTTTATGTTTTTGATGCGTCCCTACTAATGGTCTTCGGTCTTTAACTGTGGGGCGAACACCTGCAAAATGAGCTGCAATCTCAAAATCACAACTAATAATTTCCTTTATTCTGTCTACTAATTCCGTTTTACCCGCCTCAGTAGGTAAATCCGTCTTATCTTTCCAATTATACGTTGCACCCACTTTGAATAAATCATTTTCAAGCGGCAAAATAAATATGCTGGTATTAACAATTACATCTAAATCTAATTGAGGAGCTTTTATGATAACAAGTTCACCTTTGGTTCCGTCTAAAGGTAAATCATTAAAATAAGGATTGGAGTGCATTCCAAAACCTTGAGCAAAAACAATATGCTTTGCTTTAATACCTTTATAAAGAATGCCATAAGACTCTATCTGCAAAGCATCATAATCAAATGATTCTTCTTGAAACAGATTGTTTTCTTTCAAATATTCCTTGTACTTTGTTAACAGTAAAGCCGTATCAACATAACCCGTTTGTAAGACTTCACCATATCCGTACGGAGAATCTATTCCAGAATATTTTTTATCGATTAACTGAGTTGACAAAAAGGGCGTAAGTGCAACTTTATCTGAAGCTGTAAACCAATTATTCTGTTCCTCGACAGAGAAAAATTTTCTTAAAATAGGTGTTTTAAAATCTATTTTACATTTTAGTTTTCCTTCCAAAGAAATGTAAAAATCATTCATTAATTCTAACTGCTCCTGTGCTTTCCATACTTCGCTAAAGCGTTTTAAAATGACTGGATTATACAATCCGCCAGCAATTTTGGATGAATTTTGCGAGTTATTGTCTAAAACAAAAATCGATTTTTCATGATACAAAGCAACCTCTGCAAAAGAAATGCCTGCCAAACCGGAACCTACTATTAAATAATCAATCATTTAAAGCTATTTTAAAACGAATTGCAAAGAAAGCATTTTAAAAACAAAAAACTCTTACCGTTACAGTAAGAGTTTTTTATATATTTAAAATTACGTTCTAATAATTCCACATATCTGATTCGAAATTGCGAATTTTCTCTTTCACCCTTTCAGACTCTAACAATTGATTTTGTGCATTATCTTTCATATAATCTTCGATGGTTCTGTCACCATAAATGTTTTCTTCTTTATAAATAACACTATTGAAACGTCTTGAGTTTAATATCTGGTCAAAAGAAATAGGCATTGCTGAATTTTTGTCATTAAATGCTTTAGCTTCATGCAAAACTTCTCTGGCAGCAGGGAAGAATATCCAAAACAATTCGATGTAATCTTTCACATCACTATTCATCGTGTAAACATCTGGAGTAACTGGACAAATACCCAACAAGCGATATTTCAATTCACTTTGACGCTTATCAAAATACCAATATCCTTTAATTTTATATTGTGTTACATCTTGAGCAGTAAGATCTTGCTTCATGATATATTCCTGTGATACTTTTTGCCCAGCGTTAATTTGCTCTCTTCCAGCATCAGTAGTATCAATGCGAGAAAGTGATGTTTCAATATCTTGAATTGACTTTTTAGTATTGAAATAACTGTCCGTATAAACTTCAGTAATTTTACCATTCTTCATTGCTTTTGTCAAAACATCATACAAAGAACGTCTATCAGAACCAACATTGGCGGTATCAATTGGAAAGTATAAAGCAAAATTTATTCTTTCACTTAAATCAATTATTTCCCAAGTAGTTTTACCCATCAAAACATCACGATCATGTACATAACCGTAAGCCAAAGGTTTATCATTATCTGAAACAAGTTGTGCTGCAGTTTTAAGACCAATTTGATCTGGCGTTTTTGCATTCAGTAAATTTGATTGCGCAAATGAAGAAACACTTCCTAGTAAGCAAACAATAGCTAAAAAAAGATTTTTAACATTCATCATGGTATCATTATATAATATTAAAGCAAGGATCCTATAAACTTACTTATTATTGTATTTCAAAAATTACTGGAGCAGTTCTTGGTAATAAAAGACTTGATCCAACAAGTTTTGTTTTAATTTCAGAGATGGTAACTTGATCTCCTCTTCCCGCTTTCGCAAGAACAGCGACACACTGGGCATTCAATTTATTTCCTTGAACAACTACAGTAGGCTGACCTGCTATTTTTAAATTAAAACCAACTACGCTTAAGTTTACATCAAAATCAAAATCTTCTAATTTTGCCCCTATTGTAGCTATTTGTAAATTTGATTTAGGTCCTTTAACTACACCTGTTTCTCCTCTAATTGTCCCAGTTGGGCCAGGAATTCCTTTAATTCTAAATACTTTTTTATCAGTAGCAACTTTTCCATCAGACATTTTACCTGAAACACTAACAATCACTTCATTACCTCCAGTAGGGTTCATAACGTATTTACCAACACCCACTTTTGACAAACCTGCAGCAGAGGCATTAACCGCATTATCAGGAATACCTGCAAATGAAATAGTCATAGGATTAGATACACCTCTATAAACTACGTTCATCTTATCAGCAGAAATAGTTGCAGAATTTGGCCTAGGCACTACTACATAATTCCCTTGAAACTTAAGCGGTATATTTTTACCATCTTCTAAGAACGTAAATTGACCATTAATGGTTTGCGTACCAACATTGCCAGCAGTCATAGCAATAACAGCTTGACCGTTTACAATTTTACCTGGCCCCGAAAACGAAGTTGGTTTCGTGTTTTCGTCATATCTTCCTAAAACTACTTTTCCCGTTACATTTTCACCTTGAAAATAGGCACTTTTATCCAGCACCACAATTGCTTGGTAATTACTATAGGAAGCAGCAGCTACAGCAGCTTTCCCTAATAAAGTATTATAAACATCCGTTTCTGATTTTTTAACATCATTCTGCCAAGCAGAAAGTTTTGCTAAAGAAGCTACTGCGGGGAAACCTTTAAAATGATAATCTAAATATTCAACCGCGATACCATCTTTATTCTTAACATCAGCCAAGTTAAACTTAGAATCAACTTCTGATAAAATTGGAGATAACTTTTTATTATTACCTAATGCCAACTTCATATCTGATTTATATTTTTCGATAGTTGCAATAACTTCTTTCCCTTTAGTAGAATAGCCTGCTGGACTAAACCATAAATTGTCAATATTATCACCTTTATCCATTGCCTCATATGGCAATTTCCCAGTTTCAGGATCAACTTCAGTGCCTTTTAATACCTCAGACTTTATATTTTCAATATAATCGTAAAAACTTTTTGTTATCGCTTCAACTTTATGTGCTGTAATTGATGCAGCTGCAAATTCACCACCAGCTTCAGCAGCTTTAGCATCTAAACCAGCTAACATCTGAGCGTTTGATTGCTGAGCTGAAGAATTTGCTCCTTCAAATTTTTCATTCATTAATCCAAAAGCTGATAAAACTTCTTTGGACATATTTAATGCTAACATAGCGATAAAAACCAAGTACATTAGGTTAATCATCTTCTGTCTAGGGGTTAGTTTTCCTCCTGCCATATTTTCTACTAATTAGTTTATTTTATTTATAGTTTGAAACTAATTATCCTTTATTATTCATTGCAGAAAGCATTCCGCCGTAAACATTGTTCAATGAAGCGATGTTTGCAGTCATAGATTGCATTTGTTCTTTTAATTTACCTGCATTTTCAGCAATTTCTTTGTTTGCTTCGGCATTTCTTGACGCACTTTCCAACTGAACTCTATACAAACTATTCAATGATTCCATTTGTGCAGCAGCCATAGACAACTCTTCACTGTATTTTTTAGTTGCAGAAATAGAATCTACCGTTGGCGAAATGTTTTTAGCTGCAGCTTCGAAATTTTTTATACTATTTCCTAAGCTTGACATTAATTCTCCATCAATTTTAGCATCTTTCAACATAGCGTCTAATTTTTGAGACAACATACCTTGCTCGTCAGCTTTCGCTTCCACCTTATTTTTAACACTTCCTTTTATACCATTGGCTAATTCAGGATAAACTAGAGTCCAATCTAAATCATCATCAACGGGCTCAAAAGCAGAAAGAGCAAAAATAGCCGCTTCAACAACTAGACCTATTGTAAGCATTAGGTTCCCAGTTAACGGGCCAAATTCGATGTGAGTGATTTTAAACAATGCACCAATGATTACAACAGCCGCTCCCATACCGTATGCGAAATTCATTGCCTTTTTACTTAATAATGCCATAATAATTTTATTTTGATTTTATTTTAATTTTTTATTTCTTTTTCCCGTTTCCAGTAGTTTGTAGTCCCATGTAATCCTGAACTGTTCTAAAACCAATATAACTTCTAGCTGAATCAGCATATTCGTAGTCTCTTGTGCTTACCTGAAGGAAATAAGCAACGTCTTTCCAAGAACCTCCACGAAGCACTTTGCGTTTATTTGATCCGTCCTGAACGTTTGGATTCATTGAGGAAACATATTCATAAGCATTTGAATCATAAGAAGAATCAGTCCACTCCGAAACGTTTCCAGCCATATTATACAAATTATAACCGTTAGGCTCATACGATTTAGCCTCTACAGTATACAAAGCTTGATCAGCTGCATAATCTCCTCTATTTGGCTTGAAGTTAGCCAAAAAACAACCTCTATCATCTTTTGTATAAGGACCACCCCAAGGATAGGTAGCAGATTCTAATCCACCTCTAGCTGCATACTCCCACTCTGCCTCTGTTGGTAACCTGAAAGAATTTATCAAATCCCGACCTTTTTTTTGCGATTTAATATAGGTGTTTTTATTTAATGTTCTCCAAGCGCAAAAAGCTTTTGCTTGAGTCCACTTTACTCCTACCACTGGATATTCTCCATACGCTTTGTGCCAGAAATAATCGTTGTGCATTGGCTCATTATACGAGTAAGCAAAATCTTTAATCCAAACCGTCGTATCAGGATAAACCTTAACTTCTTCTGTTTTAATAAATTCTTTTCGTTTTCCTTCTTTTGCTTTAGCGGCAGCCTGAATATCCATCCAAGAATAGCGGAATTTTAATTTATTTACATCCATCGTACGTAAACCATTGTACGATTCTTCAATGGGTATATACATCGAATCCATCACTTCAGCATAGTACTCATCAGGATAGGCCTTTGTATCTTTGATTAATTTTACTTTTTTATTCAGTTTTCTACCTGCATAAGGATCATCAGCGGTACCTACACTATAGTAATTATCATACATATATTTGTCGTACGCAGTCATTTTTTCAGGATCCGAGTCATTAAAAGCAAAATCACCAATACTACCAGCATTTTTACCTTTGCCTGACCCAGCAGTCTGTCCACTCTCATCAGCAAGAATAGCTAATCGAACCCTGATTGTAGAGTCTTTTACCCATTCTACGAATTGACGGTACTCACTATTCGTGATTTCTGTCTCATCCATGTAAAATGCACGAACAGTAACTGTTTTCGTAGGAGCGTCTTCTACATTAGCTAAATCAGCATCTGATTTACCCATAATAAAAGAACCACCTGGAATTAATGCCATTCCATAAGGCTTCTCCGGATGCCATTTCCCTCCATTAATACCAACTAATTCTCCTTTATCGCTAGATCTACCACAGCCGATTATAAGGGTCAAAATTGTCGCAAAAGCTATGAACTTCTTCATGTAAATTTGGTTATCTATTCATTAATTTTAAGGATGTAAACCTATTTATTTTTTTTCAGAAAAACAATTTATTTTGCACTAAACAATTTATTTTTTAAAAAAGCCCAATAAATAAGTAAAAAAGTACTCTAAATGATGTTTTTTCTTTGTGCTTTCCACCATCTTTCAGGCAGTTCTTGATTACAAGCCAATAGGTATTCATCGTAAGAACACGGTAATAACGTATTTCTTTTTAGTTTATTATTAACATTTGAAATAAATGGAATTTCTATCCACCAGCGGTCAGTTTTGTCGCTTTTATAAAAAACCAGCTCTTCTTCTTCAAGCGGTACAATATATTTTAAATAATTTTCTTTGCTTCCAAACGGATATTCATTAGAACGATAATGAAATCCTTCGATAAAATACCAAATTATCTGTGCAATCAGTACTGATTCTTGTACAGAGTTATTGTGGTTGAATATCCCAAACGAAGACACTTTATCACTAATTCCGGCATATCGAGATAAAGAACAAATCTCCTTGCCATTAAAGCCATTGGGTTGAAACAAAATAAAATTTCCTGAATCAGAGGATTTAACGGAATTCAGATCAATACTCACTAGGTCCGCATCTCTAAAAACGGGTTCTGAAATAGCAATATTATTGGAAACCTCTCCTAATCTATAGGCGTCAAAATATAATTTTTCTATTAAATCAATCTCCTCTTGTGAATTAAAATAAGTTTGATATCCTATATTGCAATAGTTGAAAAGATTGTTGGGCTCGTCAATAATTATTTTTGTCAAATAAGAAGTTGCTGAAACAGATTCGTTTTCTTTTCCAAAATCGAATTTATTATCAATAGAAACCAAATTAACCATCTGTTCCAATTCATCATAAGCTCTATAAAGCGCATATGTCAAATCCTGAGAACCTCCAATGACAATTGGGACTATTTTTTTCTTGATTAAACTTGCAACTACTTTTTTTACCGCAAAATAGGTGTCCTCGACTGAATTTCCAGCCAAAATATCCCCTAAATCAGCAATAGAAGCATCCCAGTTGCCAGGAAACAAACCATAAAACTCTTTTCTAAACGGTATCAAATCAACATCCGAAACCGTTTTTTTATCTCCATGATTTTCTAAAACACCAACAACAGCAATTTTAATCCTTTTTAAATCTGGAAATTGTTCGTTGGTGTGTAAAACTATTTTACTTCCCAATTGCTGAGAAGTCAATCCTTTTATATACTCTAGGATTTCATCCTCTACCGGTTTTAGAAAATCAAATTCCATTTTTTACTTTTTTGCTACAGGTTTCTTAACCGCTGCTTTTTTAGCAACTGCTTTCTTTGCTGGTGCTTTCTTGGCAGCTACTTTTTTAGCTGGTGTTTTCTTGGCGATCATTTCTTGAACTTCTTCCAAGGTCAATTTTGTGGCATCAACGTCTTTACTCAATTCAATTTTGATTTTTCCTTTGGTAATCACCGAACGTCCCCATCGGGCTTTTTCGACTAAAATCCCTTCGTCCTCCCAATTGTGTATAACTTTATCAATATTCTTTTGCAATTTATCCTCAATTAACGCTTCAATGTCTGATTGAGACAAATTATCAAAATTGTATTTCTTACTTACATTTATAAATATGCCATCCCATTTGATAAATGGACCAAAACGCCCCACACCTTTTTGAACTCCTTCTCCTTTATAAACAGCAATTGGCGCATCGGCAGCAATCTTTTCATCAATTAATTCCTGTGCTCTTTCAAAATCTACATCTAATGGATTTTCACCTTTTGGCAACGAAACAAAAGCCGCACCATGACGAATATATGGACCGTAACGACCATTACTTACCTCCACTTCTTCTCCTTTATATTGACCCAGATTTTTTGGCAACAAAAATAAATTCAACGTCTCTTCTAAAGTGATGTTTCCAATATTCTGATCCTTCATCAAACTAGCAAATTTTTTCTCTTCATCATCTGCTGCCCCAATTTGAGCCATTGGTCCAAATTTACCTAAACGAACCGAAACTGGTTTCCCTGTATTTGGATCGGTACCTAAAATTCTTTCCCCACTTTCTCTTTCAGCATTTGCTTCTACATCTTTCACATTGGGATGAAATTGATCGTAAAACTCCTGCATCATTTTTGTCCAAACGATGTTTCCTTCGGCAATTTCATCAAAATCCTGTTCCACTTTGGCAGTGAAATTATAATCTAATATGTTTCCGAAATTCTTCACTAAAAAATCGGTAACAATAGTTCCAATATCTGTAGGAACTAATTTTCCTTTATCCGAACCTGTATTTTCTTTCAACAACTTCTCTCCTACTGTCCCGGATTGTAAAGTCAATTGTGTATAATTGCGTTCTTGTCCGTCAAGATTTCCTTTCTCTACATAATTTCTATTGATAATTGTAGAAATAGTTGGCGCATAAGTAGAAGGACGACCAATACCTAATTCCTCTAGTTTTTTCACCAAAGAAGCTTCGGTATATCGGGCAGGTGGCCTAGAATATCTTTGAGTCGCCGAAATATAATTGTTTTGTAATTTCTCATTGACTTTCATCGCTGGTAACATCCCTTCCTGCTCCTCTTCATCATCATCATTTCCTTCAAGATATACTTTTAAGAAACCTTCAAAAAGCAAAACTTCTCCAGAAGCTGTGAAAATTTCACCGTGATTATTCGCTTCAATTTTTACATTAGTACGCTCTAATTGCGCGTCACTCATTTGCGAAGCTAAGGTTCTTTTCCAAATCAAATCGTACAAACGGGCTTGATCTCTATCGATGTTTACCGTGTGGCGTGACATATCCGTAGGACGAATTGCCTCGTGTGCTTCCTGTGCTCCTTTGCTTTTATTGACAAAAGTTCGAGGCTTTGAAAACTCCTTCCCATAAGATTTGATAATTTGAGCTTCGGCAGCTTCCATCGCATCCTTAGATAAATTCACGCTGTCCGTTCTCATATATGTGATAAGTCCAGCTTCGTACAAACGTTGTGCGAGTTGCATGGTGATTCCAACTGGTAAATACAATTTACGAGCGGCTTCTTGTTGCAAAGTCGAAGTGGTAAATGGACCCGTTGGTGATTTTTTGGTAGGTTTCGTCTCTAAATCTGCTACTTTATATGTAGAACCAATATTTTTATTTAAAAAATCTTCGGCTTCTTTTTTAGTACTGAAATTCTTAGGCAGCTTGGCTTTGAATGTTTTTCCAGCTTCATTAGTAAATTCAGCTACAACAGAATACGTTGCAATTGAATTAAAGTCTTGAATTTCTCTTTCACGTTCCACAATCAAACGAACAGAAACGGATTGTACTCGTCCTGCAGAAAGTCCTCCTTTTATTTTACGCCATAAAACTGGAGACAATTCGTAACCCACTAATCTATCAAGAACTCTTCGTGCTTGTTGTGCGTTGACTAAATTATAATCGATTTCACGTGGATTGTCAATTGCTTTTAGAATCGCAGTTTTAGTAATTTCGTGAAAAACAATACGCTTAGTTTTCTTCTTATCTAATTTTAATTCTTCGGCTAAATGCCAAGATATAGCTTCACCCTCGCGATCCTCATCACTTGCTAACCAAACCATTTCAGCTTTTTTTGCCAATCCTTTTAATTTGGCAACCAATGCTTTTTTATCAGCAGAAACTTCATATTTGGGTTTAAAACCATCTTCTACATCTACACCAATTTCCTTAGAAGGTAAGTCCGCAATATGCCCATAACTGGACTCTACTTGAAAATCGCTTCCTAGAAATTTCTCGATTGTTTTTGCCTTTGCAGGTGATTCCACTATAACTAAATTCTTTGCCATATCCCGATTGTTTGTGTCGGCAAAAGTATATGATTTTTTTAAATTTTAAGTTTTTTAAGTTTAAAAGTCAATTTATTCGTTGAATTACGGGTTTTAAGCATCATAAATTTAATTATTAATTACAAAACAGACTCTGAACAACAAATCACTTTTTTCATTTTAAAAGCGTAATAAAAAAACTTGAATTAAAATACAGATTAGATCCAGCCAGCTACCGCTATTAATATCTCGCATTACATTAAAAAATTTTATATAGACCTTAGTTGAACAATAAACAAAACTACAAACCAAATTAACCGTTTCTATACAATGCCTTAAAATAGTGTTAATTCTTAATCTGACATCTTGTCATATTTATTGAAATTGCCTTATCTTTGCACTTTGAAAACACCAATGAAAAAGATAATAGAAGAAAGCAAACAAGGTGAGAGTCTTGTTTTAGAAAACAAACCGGAGAATACAAAAAAACTATTTATAGAAAGTTACGGCTGTGCGATGAATTTTTCAGATAGTGAAATTGTCGCTTCCATATTGTCCGCAAACGGATACAATACGACCCAAGTTCTGGAAGAAGCCGATTTGGTTTTGGTAAATACCTGTTCTATTCGAGACAAAGCCGAGCAAACAATCCGAAAACGTCTAGAGAAATATAATGCGGTGAAACGCATTAATCCAAAGATGAAAGTAGGGGTTTTAGGCTGTATGGCGGAGCGTTTGAAAAGTCAATTCCTCGAAGAAGAAAAAATTGTAGACCTTGTTGTAGGCCCTGATGCTTATAAAGATTTGCCTAATTTATTAAGCGAAGTTGAAGAAGGACGCGATGCGATTAACGTGATTTTGTCGAAAGACGAAACATACGGTGACATTTCTCCGGTTCGATTGATGAGTAACGGAATTACGGCTTTGGTTTCTATCACTCGTGGTTGTGATAATATGTGTACGTTCTGCGTTGTGCCTTTTACTAGAGGTCGCGAGCGTAGCCGTGAGCCACAAAGTATCATGAAAGAAATTCAGGATTTGTGGGACAAAGGATTTAAAGAAATTACGCTTTTGGGACAAAATGTGGATAGTTTCCTTTGGTATGGTGGCGGATTAAAGAAGGATTTTGAAAATGCTACCGAAATGCAAAAAGCAACGGCTGTAGATTTTGACCAATTACTTGAAATGGTAGCGGTAGGTTTTCCTAAAATGAGAATCCGATTTTCAACTTCAAATCCGCAGGATATGCACGAAAGCGTTTTACATATGATTGCAAAACACAATAATATTTGTAAACACATTCACTTACCAGTTCAATCGGGAAGTAATAGAATTTTGAAGGAAATGAACCGTTTGCATACACGGGAAGAGTATATGACTTTGATTGAGAAAATTAGAGTAATAATTCCAAATTGTTCAATTTCGCAAGATATGATTTCTGGCTTTCCAACAGAAACCGAAGAAGACCATCAAGACACGTTGAGTTTAATGGATTTTGTGAAATATAATTTTGGCTATATGTATTCGTATTCAGAACGTCCGGGAACTTTGGCAGGAAGAAAAATGGAAGACGATGTAACCGATGAAACAAAAGCAAGAAGATTACAGGAAATTGTCGATTTACAACAAAAACACGCTTGGTTCCGCTCAGAAGAATTCATTGGACAAACGGTAGAAGTTTTGGTAGAGAAAGTTTCAAAAAAATCGACGGAGGAATTTTCAGGAAGAAATTCACAAAGTATTACAGTGGTTTTTCCAAAGGAAAATTACAAGATTGGGGATTTTGTAAATGTGAGAATTATTTCTTGTACCAGCGGAACTTTGAAAGGAGAAGCTGTTGGGTTGAGTGATATGAATTAAAAAAACTAGCCACAGATTAAAAAGATTTTCACAGATTTCTTTTGACATCTTAATCTTCATAAGCTATGATAAAAAATATGATAATATGATGGAAGGCTACAGAGAACAAGAAACGTATAAAATTATAGGAATTTGTATGGAAGTACATAGAATTCTTGGTCAATGATTATTAGAAATTGTTTACAAAAATGCTTTAGAAATAGAATTAAAACTGATCAATATTTCTTACGAAAGAGAAAAAAAGAATTTTCGATTAATTATAAAGGTGAGATTTTGCGTAGTAAATTTAACGCCGATTTTTGTGAAGATAATATATTAGAAATAAAAGCTGTAAAAGAATTCTGCAACGAACATATTGCACAAATTTTAAACTATTTGAAATTAGCAGATTCAGAGGTTGGATTATTAGTTAATTTTCAAAATAAATCTTTACAATATAAAAGATATGCTTTATA
>JAGOJA010000055.1 GCA_017995345.1 Flavobacterium sp. | reverse complement strand
AAGTTGTTCTTAAGGAAAACCTTATCTTTAAGCATTACTTTTGAAGTCTAAATAAGATAACAATGCTCGAAAAAATTATTGCTTTTAGTTTAAAAAACAAACTGATTATTTTACTCTTTACTTTAGGTGTTTTTGGATTCGGTTTATTTTCTGTTTTCCAAATATCAATTGGAGCCGTTCCAGATGTTACCAATAATCAAGTTCAGGTAATCACGACTTCTCGTAATCTTTCTACGCAAGATATCGAACAGTTTATCACGTACCCTGTTGAGATTGAAATGGCCAATTTGCCTGGTGTCAAAGAGATTCGCTCTATTTCAAAATTTGGTTTATCCGTTGTCACCATTGTTTTTGAGGAAAGCTTAGGAACGTATCTCCCCAGACAGCTTATTGCGGAGAAAATCAAAACGGCGTCGGAGAAAATCCCGCAAGGTTTTGGAACGCCAGAAATGGGTCCTATCACCACAGGGCTTGGGGAAATTTACCAATATACTTTAGAATTAAAACCAGAATTCAAAAATAATTATACGGTAACAGACCTGCGTACCATACAAGATTGGGTCATAAAACGCCAGTTATCAGGGATAAAAGGGGTTGTTGAAATTAATACTTGGGGTGGTTATTTGAAACAATATGAAATTGCCATTAATCCCTCTAGTTTGAAAGCGATGAACATCACTACTACGGATGTTTTTACCGCATTGGAGAAAAACAACAGTATTGCCGGCGGTGCTTACATCGAGAAAGTGAATCAAAGTTATTTTATTCGCGGAGAAGGGAAAGTAAAATCACTCGAAGATATTGGGAATATAGTTGTTAAAAATTCGAATGGATTACCCGTTTACATCAAGAATGTAGCGCAAGTTCGTTTTGGTCATGCCAATCGTTTTGGTGCCATCACGGGTAATGGTGAAGGCGAAAAAGTCTTAGGACAAGTAATGATGTTAAAAGGAGGAAACTCTAAACAAGTAATTGATGATGTCAAACACAGAGTTGCCGAAATTCAGAAAACATTGCCTGACGGTGTGTACATTAACGGTTTTCTAGAACGAAGTGAATTAGTCGGAAAAACAACTTTTACCGTTGCCGAAAACTTGATTTTAGGGTGTTTAATCGTGATTTTTGTTGTCGTTTTATTATTAGGAAACTGGCGCTCTGGACTGGTCGTGGCTTCTGTAATTCCGTTATGTCTATTATTTGCCATTTCGTTTATGAATATTTTTGGCATTGATGCTAACTTAATGAGTCTTGGAGCTATCGATTTTGGAATTATAATCGATGGTGCCGTAATTATTGTCGAGTTTATTGCTTTCCAAATCGCAAGTAAATCCGCTCATTTAGTAAATCTCGATAAGGCAGAACGTCAGTTAGAAATTGACCAAATCACCTATAAAAGTGCTTCGAAGATGATGAATTCGGCTATTTTTGGCCAGTTGATTATTTTGATTGTTTTTATTCCAATTCTCTCGTTATCTGGAATTGAAGGTAAAATGTTCAAACCGATGGCGATGACTTTTAGTTTTGCATTATTAGGCGCAATGATCTTTTGTTTCACGTATGTTCCGGTCGTTTCTTCTTTGTTTTTAAAACCTACTCCAGAAAATCCAAATTCTTTATCAAGCAAACTCATTCGCAAACTCAACTCCTGGTACTTACCCATAATTACTTGGGCTATAGGAAATACTAAAAAAGTACTGTATGGAGCATTAGGACTATTATTATTGGCCGTAGGATTGTTTGCAACCATGGGAGGCGAGTTTATCCCTACTCTTGACGAAGGGGATTTTGTGATTCAACCCGTTCTAAAAACAGGAACTGCGTTGACAAAAACAATAGCGATAACGACTAAAATAGAGAAAATAATCCTTAAAAACTTCCCAGAAGTAACACAAGTTGTCAGCCGAATTGGAGCTGCCGAAGTTCCTACAGACCCAATGTCTATGGAGGAAAGTGATGTTATTGTAAAATTAAAACCAAAATCAGAATGGACTTCTGCTTCCAGCAAAGATGAATTGGCAGACAAAATAAAAGCCGCACTAGAAAAGGAAATCCCGAATATGGAAATCGAATTTACGCAGCCTATCGAAATGCGTTTTAACGAATTAATTTCTGGAACTCGATCAGATGTCGCAGTTAAAGTTTTTGGTGAAGACTTAAATATTTTGGCACAAAAAGCGCATGAAATCAAAAATGCTATTGTAAAAGTCGAAGGTGCTGCGGATATAATTATCGAAAAAACGGAAGGTTTGCCACAGATGTCTGTCGTTTATGATCGTTCCAAAATTGCCCGTTACGGTTTGAATATTGCTGATTTGAATGAAATGATTGCTCTTGGCTTTGCCGGAAAAACAGTTGGAAATGTTTTTGAAGGAGAAAAACGTTTTGATATGGTAGTCCGTTTGGATCAGGCAAACCGGCAAGATATTGAAGATTTACGTAATTTATATGTGTCAACGCCAATGGGAGAGCAAATTCCGTTGAGCGAATTGGCTTCAATTGAATATACCGAAGGCCCAGCGAAAATTTCAAGAGACAATACCAATAGAAGAATTGTAGTGGGAATTAATGTTAGGAACCGAGATCTACAAAGCGTTGTTACCGATATTCAACAAATTGTAAATACTCAGGTTAAACTGCCGGATGGATATTATGTGAAATACGGTGGACAATTTGAAAACTTACAAAGCGCCAAAGCACGTTTACTGATTGCGGTTCCAATCGCTTTACTTTTGATTTTTGTTCTTTTATATTTTGCATTTGGCTCCGTAAAAGAAGCGTTAATGGTGTACTCAGCGATTCCATTATCAGCAGTGGGTGGGGTTCTGTTTTTATGGATGCGAGATTTGCCGTTCAGTATTTCGGCAGGCGTTGGATTCATAGCACTTTTTGGAATTGCAGTATTAAACGGAATTGTACTAATCGAACATTTTAAAGAACTCAAACATCAAGGCATGAAAGATATCGATGCATTAATTTTAAAAGGGACTACAGATAGATTGCGTCCGGTTTTATTGACGGCTTCGGCTGCTGCATTAGGATTTTTGCCAATGGCAATTTCGTCTTCGGCTGGGGCAGAAGTACAACGCCCATTAGCAACTGTAGTGATTGGCGGATTATTTACGGCTACTATTTTGACAATGATTGTTCTGCCTATTTTATATAAGGTTTTTGATAGTAGAGAATTTAAAAAAGCTAAATTTAAGAAACATCAAAGCGCTACCTATCTCATTTTGTTAGTACTGAGTTCTTCGTTAGCTTTTTCCCAAAATTCTAATCCAGAATTGGATAGTTTATTGTCTAAAGCAATTCAAAATAACAAAGGAATTAAAGCGGCTCAATTGCAAGTGGATAAATCAAAAGCCACTATTAAAACGGCAAATACTTTTGATAAAACCAGTATTTATTACAGTTACGATCAAAACAATAGGGCACCAAATGATGTAGCTTTACGAGTGTTTGGCGCGCAGCAACGCTTTTCTTTCCCTACAGTTTACGGAGCACAGAAAAAAGTCTATACCTCCGAATATGAAAAGGAAAAAGCCAATTTTGATATTCAAAAAAATAAACTTTCTTTGGCTGTTTCTAAATCGTATCAGCATATTGTTTATTTGCAACATCAAGAAAAATTGTACCACTATTTAGATAGTTTGTACCAAAATTTCTCTAAAGCAAGCGACAGACGTTTTGAATTAGGAGAAACCAATTATCTGGAAAAAATTACCGCTCAAGCTAAGTTTAGACAAATTAGAACCAAGCTTTCTCAAATTGAAAATGATAAAAAAGCACAATACGAGCAGTTGCAATCCTTGCTTCAAACCGATGAAAAAATAGCGATAAAAAGCAATTCGATTACACCTTTAGTTACTTTTACTGAAGAAATGAGTAAATCATTTTATACTGCTTATTTAGAAAGTATTACTAAAAATTATAAAAATCAAATCAATTTACAAAAACAGCATTGGCTACCGGATATAAACTTGGAATATTTTCAAGGAAAAAACAATGGATTATCACAGTCTTTACACGGTTTTCAAGTTGGTTTAGCTATACCAATATTGTTTTCTGGAAACATTTCTAAAACAAAGGTAGCCCAACTAGAATTGCAAAGTTGGGAACAACAAAGGCAAAATGAAGAAATAAAAATAGAAAAATACATCAATCAAAAAAAGAATGAACTAGCCAAACATCAGGAAGCCATAAACTACTATAATTTGTATGGAAAAAAACTTTCAGATGAGATTATCAAAGTAGGGAATAACAGCTATAAACATGGCGAAATTGATTTTTTTCAATACATTCAAAGTTTAGAGAATGCCACAACCATTCAAGTAGACTATTTAGATACTATTTTACAATTCAATCAAACCCAATTAGATTTATACTACCTAAATTTTTAAAATACAAATAATGAAAAAATCACTATATATAATCGTATTATCTCTTGTTTTATTCTCTTGTAAAGACAAGAAAACAGAGGAAGTAGAACAAATTGACAACGGTTTGATTGCGGTAACCGCAGCACAATTTAAATCTTCGGCAATGGAGATTGCGAGTCCAACAGAACAAGATTTTGATGTAACTGTCAAAACATCTGGAAAAATTGATGTTCCGCCACAAAACCGTGCTAAAGTAAACTCTTTTATGGGCGGTTATGTGAAATCGACGACGCTTTTAGTTGGAAATAGAGTGACCAAAGGGCAGGCTTTGTTAGTGCTTCAGAACACCGAATTTTTAGATATTCAAAAAGATTATATGGAAGTGGGTGAACAGCTTACTTTCTTAAAATCAGAATATGACCGACAAAAAATGTTGTATGATGAAAAAATCACGTCGCAAAAAAACTACTTAAAAGCAGAAAGTGATTATAAAAGAGCCAAAGCAATGCATCAAAGTTTACGAGCTAAATTGGTGCTTTTGAACATTAATCCAAAAAATGTTGAGAAAGGAAATTTGACTTCAACAATCACTATTTTTTCGCCAATAACAGGTGATATTGTAATTATGAATGCCAATGTAGGGATGTACGTAGCACCTTCAGATGTGATTTTAGAAATTGTAGATACGGATCATTTGCATTTAGAATTGGCCGTTTTTGAAAAAGATATTTTGAATGTTAAAACAGGACAAAAGATCCATTTTAAAGTGCCCGAAGCTTCTAAAGATGTGTTTAATGCTGAAGTGCATTTGGTTGGAAAATCAATTGAAGGCAACGACAGAACAATTAATGTACATGGTCATTTAGACGATTCAATAAAACAAAAATTACTAACAGGAATGTTTGTTGAAGCTGAAATTATTGTGGATTCTAAAAAAGGTTTAGCAATACCTTCTGAAGCATTACTGACAGAAAATAACAAAAATTTCGTACTTTTATTAGAGAATGAAAAAAATGGATATTCATTTAAGAAAGCAAGCGTTACAGTAGGCGAGAGATCTGAAAAATTCGTAGAAATAATTCCAAATACGATCATTAATGCTTCCTCAAAAATTTTAACAAAAGGTGTTTTTGATTTAGCTAATTAAAAGCATCATTACATTAAGAACAAATTAATTTTTAATTTATAAACCACTAAATACAAAAATCATGAATGATGCACATTGGCACTTAGTAGTAAATCATTTCCCAATTATTGGGACGATTTTAGCGCTTGGGATTTTAATTACCGGGCTATTTTTAAAAAACAACTCGGTAAAAAACACTGCTTATATTTTGTTTATTGTAGCGGCCATTTTTGCATTATTTAGTATGCAAACCGGCGAAGGAGCCGAAGAAATGGTGGAAGACTTTCCTGGAATCGGTAAGACCATTATCCATGAACATGAAGAATTAGCTGAAAAGTTCGCTTTAGTATTATATTTTCTAGCAGGTATTTCCCTAGTTGGTTTATTCCTGAATACTAAAAATCACTCTAAAGCTAAATTAGTTTCTTTTTTAGCAGTCATTGTCGCAATTGCAGCGGTATATTTATCAAAACTCGTTGGGACTTCAGGTGGAGAAATTCGACATACTGAAATTAGAGAGGATAGTACTAATTCTAAAGCTCTTCCTGAGAACTCAACTCTTATAAATGCTGATAAAGATCACGAAGACAAGTAGATTTTAACAAAAAAACATCATTACGTTAAAAAAAATATTGCTTTTTAAATTATTTATCTCTTATATTTGCAGAAGAATTTAAAATAAAATCACACCAAAATGTTTACAAATCAATTGCATCATCATCATTCTCACTATTGCTCTCAAGCGATGTGTTAATGGTATGTGTGTAAATCATCATATTCTAAAAACCCGTTTGAGTACATCAAACGGGTTTTTTATTACCCACTATTTGTACTCAATCAAAATATTTTAAACAAAACAAAAAATTAAAAAATGAGTACATTAAAAATTGCAATTCAAAAATCAGGACGTTTAAACGAAGAAAGCATTCAAATTCTTAAAGATGCAGGAATTTCAATAGATAACGGAATTGACCAGTTAAAAGCCGAAGCTTCAAATTTTCCTTTAGAGGTTTTATACTTAAGAAATTCAGATATTCCACAATATTTGATTGATGGAGTGGTTGATATCGCTATTGTTGGTGATAATTTATTAGTCGAAAAAGGAGGCGATATTGAAGTAATTCAAAAATTAGGTTTTTCAAAATGTAAAGTCTCTGTTGCGGTACCTAAAGCATTTGAATATAAGTCCGTTCAAGATTTAGATGGTATGCGTATTGCAACTTCTTACCCTAAAACAGTACTTGATTTTTTTAATTCAAAAGGGGTAAAAGTCGATATTCACGAAATATCAGGTTCAGTTGAAATTGCTCCAAATATTGGTTTAGCTGATGCTATCGTTGATATTGTATCTAGCGGCAGTACGTTATTTAAAAATAATTTAAAAGAGGTTGAAGTTATTTTTAAAAGTGAAGCGGTTTTAGCGGTTTCTCCAAAAGTAAGTTTTGAATCTCAAAAAATAATCGATACCTTAAAATTCAGAATAGAATCCGTTTTAAGAGCCAGAAAATCGAAGTATATCTTAATGAATGTTCCCAATGACAAAATAGATGCTGTTGGAAAAATATTGCCCGTTTTGCGAAGCCTTACCGTTTTGCCATTGGCACAAGAAGGTTGGAGCAGTGTTCACTCTGTAATCGATAAAGATACTTTTTGGGATGTTATCGACCAATTAAAAGAAGCCGGAGCTGAAGGAATTTTAATTTGTCCAATTGAAAAAATGGTACTTTAGAATTAGTAGTTAAAACTGAATTTTTCAATTTTTGAATATAATAAAATGAATAAAATATACAATCCAAAACCAGAAACTTGGGCTTCGATTTTAGAAAGACCAACAAAAACTGTTGATGATATTGAAGCAACAGTCAAAGAAATTTTCAAGGAAGTTCAGAAGAAAGGGGATAGTGCTGTGGCAAAATATACGGCGCTTTTTGATGGTGCCAAAATCGATACCATTGAAGTTACCAAAGCCGAAATCGACCAAGCTATTGCGTCCATTTCTATCGAATTGAAAGAAGCGATTCAATTAGCTAAATACAACATTAAAAAATTTCACAGTGCTCAAAAAACGGATAGAGTAGTTGTAGAAACAATCGAAGGAGTAAACTGCTGGCAGGAAAAAAGACCTATTCAAAAAATAGGATTGTATATTCCGGGCGGAACTGCCCCATTATTTTCAACCGTATTAATGCTTGCTGTTCCAGCAGAAATTGCTGGTTGTAACGAAATCGTTTTGTGTTCTCCTCCAGATAAAAATGGAAACATAAACCCTGCAATCCTGTATGCTGCGAATCTTTGTGGTGTGAATAAAATATTGAAAGTTGGTGGAATTCAAGCTATTGCAGGAATGACTTTTGGAACGGAAACAATTCCAAAAGTGTATAAAATCTTCGGTCCAGGAAATCAATTTGTGACTGTCGCAAAACAATTGGCAACACAATTTGGCGTAGCAATTGATATGCCTGCCGGTCCATCAGAACTATTGATTGTAGCTGACGACGCTGCAGTTCCTGCGTTTGTAGCTTCAGATTTGTTATCCCAAGCCGAACACGGAACGGACAGTCAAGTAATTTTGGTTTCTACTTCTAAAAAATTAATTGATGCTGTAGAGACTGAAATTCAAATGCAATTGGAAGCTTTACCAAGAAAAGCAATTGCCGAAAAATCTATTGGTAATTCTAAATTAATTTTTGTTGAAAACGACACCATTGCTTTGAAATTAATCAATGAATATGGACCGGAACACTTTATTATTTGTACTGCGAACGATGATTTTTACAGTAATGGGATTCAAAATGCAGGTTCAGTTTTTATTGGGAATTATACCCCTGAAAGTGCGGGTGATTATGCTTCAGGAACGAATCACACACTGCCAACCAACGGTTATGCCAAAAATTATAGTGGTGTAAATCTAGATAGTTTTACTAAAGCGATGACTTTTCAAAAAATTTCTGAAAAAGGAATTCAAAAAATTGGAAAAGCAATTGAAATCATGGCAGAAGCAGAAGGTTTACAAGCACACAAGAACGCAGTTACATTACGATTAAAAGCGATTGAAGATGGAAAATAATTTTGACATAAATACAATAGTTAGAGAAAACGTAAAAGTATTAAAGCCCTATTCTTCGGCACGTGATGAATTTGAGGATTTTGATACCGCTGATATGATTTTCTTGGACGCCAATGAAAACCCGTTTGAAAATGGTGTAAATAGGTATCCAGATCCACAGCAAATGAGCGTAAAAGCGATTTTGGCGAAACAGAAAAATGTAAAATTAAACCAAATTTTGCTAGGAAATGGAAGTGATGAAGTTTTGGATTTATTATTCAGAGCTTTTTGTGAACCTAAAGTTGATAATGTGATTACATTGCCGCCAACTTATGGTATGTACGGTGTTTTGGCCAACATAAATGCAGTAGAAAACAAGGAAGTTTTGCTTTCGAATGATTTTCAGCCACAGATTGAAAAAATTATGGCTGACGTAAATGAAAATACTAAAATTATCTTTTTATGCTCTCCAAATAATCCAACAGGAAACTCCTTTTCAGACGAAAGCGTAGTTTATCTTTTACAGAATTTCAAAGGGTTAGTTGTGATCGATGAGGCGTACATAGACTTCTCAAACAAGGAAAGTTGGATCAATGAATTGGATGAATATCCAAATTTGGTTATTACTCAGACATTATCAAAAGCATATGGTTTAGCAGGAATCCGATTGGGAATTTGTTATGCCTCTACGGAAGTGATTTCGGTTTTAAACAAAATTAAACCGCCTTATAATGTAAACGAATTAAGTCAAAAAAGAGCATTAGAACGATTAGCGGATACTGATAAAATAAGTGCTGAAATTGCTTCTATAATACGACAAAGAGAAGACTTACTTGAAGTTTTACTTCATGTTGAATTTGTAAAAAAAATCTATCCAACAGAAGCCAATTTTATTTTGGTAAAAGTAGATGATGCCAATAAAAGATATGCTGAATTAATTGCAAAAGGAATCGTAATTCGTAACCGAACCATGCAACCGTTATGCGATAATTGTTTGCGTTTAACCGTTGGAACAGAACTAGAAAACAGAAAATTAATGGCCGTTTTAAAGCAACTTTAAAACTTATACTTTATACTTTTTTTTAATGAAAAAAATACTTTTTATAGACCGTGACGGAACAATGGTTTTAGAACCGAATGACTATCAATTAGACAGTTTTGAAAAATTAGAATTTTATCCAAATGCGTTTCAATATCTTGGAAAAATCGCTAAAGAATTGGATTTCGAATTGGTAATGGTGACCAATCAAGATGGTTTAGGAACAGATTCGCATCCAGAAATCAACTTTTGGCCCGTTCATAATTTAGTTATTAAGGCTTTTGAAAATGAAGGAGTTGTTTTCAAAGAAGTACTGATCGACA
Source organism: Flavobacterium sp. (assembly GCA_017995345.1). GTDB lineage: Bacteria > Bacteroidota > Bacteroidia > Flavobacteriales > Flavobacteriaceae > Flavobacterium. The sequence continues at coordinate 8,143 of JAGOJA010000055.1, read as the reverse complement.
AAACATTCCCGCACGAAAATGCACTAACGCGCAAGCCTGCCACGGGTTTATTGACAAAATATATTGATAATTCCGAGTATGATTTAGTAAATTCTTTCGTTATTGGAGACAGAATAACAGATGTGGAATTGGCCAAAAACTTAGGTTCAAAAGCGATTTTTATCAATACAGATGAAGCTTTGGGAAGTGCTGAAATTGCTTCAAAAAGAGAAGAGTTGGATTCGGTTATTGCTTTGCAAACAACAGACTGGAAAGCGATTTATGAGTTTTTAAAACTAGAAGGACGTTCGGCTTCTATTGAAAGAAAAACAAATGAAACGGATATTTACATTAACCTAAATCTGGATGGAACCGGAAAAAGCAAAATCGAAACTGGAATAGCCTTTTTTGACCACATGTTGGATCAAATCGCGCGTCACGGACAAATGGACTTAGAAATCGTAGTAAAAGGAGATTTAGAAGTGGATGAACACCACACGATTGAAGATACTGCGATTGCCCTTGGAGAAGTTTTTGCAAAAGCATTAGGGAATAAATTAGGTATTGAGCGTTACGGTTTTTGCTTGCCAATGGACGACTGTTTAGCGCAAGTAGCTATTGATTTTGGAGGTAGAAACTGGCTCGTTTGGGAAACGGAATTCAAACGGGAAATGGTGGGTAAAATGCCAACGGAGATGTTCTTGCATTTCTTTAAATCATTCTCGGATGGAGCCAAAGCCAACATCAACATCAAAGCGGAAGGTATGAACGAACATCATAAGATTGAAGCCATTTTTAAGGCTTTTGCCAAAGCCATAAAAGTTGCGGTAAAAAGAGATACGGAGAAGATGATTTTACCAAGTACGAAAGGGATGCTGTAATCCCCCTAACCCCCGAAGGGGGAACTAAAATTTAAATAAATAAACATGATTCAAAATAATCTGCGATTTAGTTCCACTCCCCCTTTTGGGGCTGGGGAGATTATTATCATAAATTACGGTGCGGGAAATATTCAAAGTATCATGTTTGCCATTGAAAGATTGGGATTCAAAGCAATTTTAAGTAGTAATCCAGATGAAATAAAAGCCGCCGATAAAGTTATTTTTCCCGGTGTTGGCGAGGCAAGTTCAGCAATGAAAATGCTTACTTCAAGTGGTTTAGACACTTTGATCCCAACATTAAAACAGCCTGTTTTAGGAATTTGTCTGGGAATGCAATTAATGTGCAAATCATCCGAAGAAGGAAAAACTGAGGGTTTAGGGATTTTTGATGTTGACGTTGTCAAATTTTCAAATAAAGTAAAAGTGCCACAAATGGGCTGGAATAATATTTACAATCTAAAATCTTCTTTATTCAAAGGAATTGCTGAGAATGAGTACATGTATTTAGTACACAGTTTTTATGCACCACTTTGTGCTGAAGCCATAGCAACAACGAATTATGAATTAGAATACGCATCTGCTTTACAAAAAGATAATTTTTACGGAACCCAATTTCACCCCGAAAAAAGCGGAGATGTTGGAGAACAAATTTTGAGGAATTTTCTAGCACCCTAACCCCCAATAGTGGGAGTGCTACCAACTGATACAAAAAATAATAACCAAAAAACCTATTTACCCCTAATAGGAATTCCCCCTTTGGGGTTAGGGGCTGATTTATGAGAATAATACCTGCAATAGACATTATCGACGGAAAATGCGTTCGTTTGTCCAAAGGAGATTACAACACTAAGATTATATATAATGAAAATCCACTTGAAGTAGCCAAAGAATTTGAAGCACACGGAATTGAATATTTACATTTAGTTGATTTAGACGGCGCAAAGTCGAGCCAAATTGTAAATTATAAAATACTGGAGCAAATTGCTTCGAAAACAAAACTAAAAATTGATTTTGGTGGTGGATTAAAATCGGATGCCGATTTAAAAATCGCTTTTGAAAGCGGAGCTAACCAAATTACGGGCGGAAGTATAGCGGTTAAAAATAGAGCAATTTTCGAAAAATGGATTACTGAATATGGCGCTGATAAAATCATTTTAGGAGCGGATGCTAATAATGAAAAAGTAGCTGTTTCAGGCTGGTTAGAAGATTCGAATGAAGATTTGATTCCATTCATTCAAGACTATCAAAACAAAGGAATTCAGTATGTAATTTGTACCGATATTGCTAAAGACGGTATGCTTGAAGGTCCCAGTTTTGATTTGTACGCTAAAATATTGGAACAGTTCAATGCCACTTCGAGCATGTCATCTCGAGCGCAGTCGAGAGGAGAGAAGGTGGAAGAATCCAATGGTATAAAATTAATTGCTTCCGGTGGAATTTCCACTTTTGATGAATTGCCTAAATTAGCCGAGTTAGGTTGTGAAGGAACAATCATTGGGAAAGCGATTTATGAAGGACGCATTTCATTGAAACAATTGGAAAACTATATTTTAAATAAATAGAAAATTTCATAAAGTAACGTAAATGCGACACAAAAATTTACTACTAGTTTTGTGTATCTCTGCGCTTTCTTTGTGAATCTCTGTGTAACAAAACAATTATGCTTACTAAAAGAATAATTCCCTGTTTGGACATAAAAAACGGACGAACTGTAAAAGGCGTAAATTTTGTAGATTTACGCGATGCCGGAGATCCGGTAGAATTAGCCAAAATCTATTCGGATGAAGGAGCTGATGAATTGGTTTTTTTGGATATTTCAGCAACGGAAGAAAGAAGAAAAACCTTAGTTGATTTGGTCCGAAAAGTAGCCTCCACTATTAATATTCCCTTTACGGTAGGTGGTGGGATTTCATCCGTTTCGGACGTGGAAGTTTTGTTGCAAAACGGAGCGGATAAGGTTTCTATCAACTCATCGGCAGTCAAAAACCCGCAGTTGATTAATGATTTGGCACAAAAATTTGGAAGTCAATGTGTAGTTGTTGCCATTGATGCCAAACAAATTGACGGGCAATGGGTTGTTCATTTGGTGGGCGGAAAAGTGCCAACTGAATTAAATTTGTTTGACTGGGCGAAAGAAGTTGAAGAACGAGGTGCGGGCGAAATCTTATTTACCTCAATGGATAATGACGGAACTAAAAATGGATTTGCCAACGAAGCTTTGGCTAGACTTTCGGAATTAGTTAATATTCCCATAATTGCTTCGGGAGGAGCCGGAACTATTCAACATTTTATTGATGCTTTCAAAGACGGAAAAGCCGATGCAGCTTTGGCGGCAAGCGTATTTCATTTTAAAGAAATTGAAATCAAAACATTGAAACAAGAATTGAAGAACAATAATATAGAGGTGAGATTATAGAACATAGAAAAAAAAAGAAATTAGATTTGATAATCCTTCTATCTTTTAATTTTTCAATTATAAATAACATAAAATGAACATAGATTTCTCAAAAAATACAGATGGATTAATTCCAGCAATTATACAAGATAGTGAAACCAAAACAGTTTTGATGCTTGGTTTTATGAATGCTGAAGCGTATCAAAAAACAGTTGACACTAAAAAAGTAACATTTTATAGCCGCACCAAACAACGACTTTGGACAAAAGGCGAGGAGAGTGGCAATTTCCTAAATTTGATTGATATCAAAAACGATTGTGATAATGATACATTGTTGATTCAGGTAAAACCAGATGGACCTACCTGTCATAAAGGAACAGATACGTGTTGGGCTGACGAAAACAAACCCGATTTTGGTTTTATTTCGGATTTAGAAGATACGATTCAACACCGAAAAGAAAATGCCGATTCGGAGAAAAGCTATGTAGCTTCCTTATTTAAGTTGGGGATGAATAAAATTGCCCAAAAAGTAGGAGAGGAAGCAGTTGAATTGGTTATTGAAGCCAAAGATGATAACGACGATTTGTTTTTGAGTGAAAGTGCAGATTTGCTTTTTCATTACCTTATTTTATTACAGGCCAAAGGATTTAAACTGAGTGATGTGGTTGAAGTTTTGAGAAGTCGTCAAAAATAGAAAGTGTAACTATTTAACAAAATTAAAAGAAGATTCAATTATTATTGAATCTTCTTTTTTCTTTTATATAATAAAAAATCTACTATATTTACTTTTTAAATAAATACTAGAATAACATGCACGTTAAGAATCCAGACAATGCCACATTTACCAAAGAATTAAATACGACAAGAAATACAGGTTTATATATTATTTTGACTACAGATGAAGATGATTCTCGGCCTGTTTATATTTCGGGAAATTTCAATAATTGGCGAACGCAGGACAAAGAGTTTATGATGGAGAAAATTGGAAATAGTTTATACCATTATAAATTTCCACATGATTTTGACTATCCAGTAGAACTTTTATATAAATTTACGAAAGGGGATTGGAGTGATGTAGAAATTGATAAAAATGGGGATCGTACTGAAAATCGTTTCACAAAAAATCATACTGGCATACAAAAAGAACATGTAGCAAGATGGAGAAAAAACTGGTTACCGTTCAAACAATCGTTTTTGCCACAAGTTCAGTTAATTTCGGATGAATTTGAAATTCCACAACTCAATAAAACCCGTAAAATTTGGGCATTATTACCACATGATTACGATAATTCAAGTGAAAGCTATCCCGTACTGTATTTGCAGGATGCACAAAATTTATTTAATGAAGCTACCGAATTTGGTAATTGGAAAATTGATAAAAAACTGGCAGTAATGTCAGAGTACAAAATTGGAAAAATTATTATTATTGCTGTAGAACATGCCGATGAAGAGCGTATAAAGGAATATAACGTTGGGAAAACAGTTTTAGGAAAAGGGGAAGGAAGGAAATACATTCGGTTTGTAACTGATACCTTAAAGCCTTTTGTAGATAGTAATTTCCGAACTAAAACAGAGCGTGAATTTACTGGTATTGGAGGAAGTTCAATGGGAGGATTGGTAAGTATTTTTGGTGGTTTGAAAAATCCAGAAGTTTTTGGAAAATTAATGATTTTTTCGCCCTCACTTTGGGTAGTTCCTGAGCTAAAAATTAGTCCTAAAAAAGCAAATTTATCCGATGCAAAAGTGTATTTGTACGCTGGTGGCGACGAAAGTCCATCTTTAATTCAATATGTGCAAAAATTTCAGAAAGATTTAATCGAAAGTGAATTTGTAAAAAATAAATCAAATATTAATCTAAGTATTAATCGAAGAGGGAACCATAGCGAAACCTATTGGAGCGATGAATTTCCAATAGCAATTGAATGGTTGTTTTTTCAGTCTAAATAATTTAATGTTACCGTCTAATGCTGTAAAATGATTATTAAGAATTTAAAAAACACAGATGAAAACAAATACAATACAAGATTTAGGTAATTTTTCAGGAACAATTTTAATTCCAGTTTTTGAAAGTGAGGATAAAAACAGCGATACAATTGTATTTGATGGATTACCAATTCCTTCAAAAATATTTTCTGGAATAAAAGACACGCTTTATTTAGTCGAAAAGAACAACAACATTCATTTATTCGTTGGTTTAGGAAAAACAATAGATTACAAAGGTTTAAAAACTATTTTTCGTCGTATTGCGGCTAAGCAAAAAGAGCATTTCAGTATAAATGTTGCTTTAGTTTTGCCAGAACAATTTACAGATAATCAAGTTGAAGCAATGATTTCAGGTTTGCTTTTGGGAACTTATGATTTGGGACATTTTAAAGCAAATAAAAAAGTCCATCCATTTATAGAACCTGATTTTACTTTACATTTAGTTTCAGATAAAGATCATTTGGCTGTAGCCAAAAAAGGAATTAAGATTGCTAAAGCACAACTGGCAATCCTAAATTTAGTTGATTTACCGTCAAATACCGTAAATCCAAAATATCTAGCACATTGGGCAAAGGAAAAGGGCGATGTATATGGATTTTCGGTAGAGGTTTTGGGTCATGATGCGGCAAAAAATGCTGGTCTTGGCGCTTTTTTAGCAGTAGGAAAAGGAAGCAAAAATGAGTCGCAATTTGTTATCATGAACTACAGTCCAAAAGTTGAAGTGAAGTCTATGAAACATATTGGTTTAGTAGGAAAAGGAATCACATTTGATACTGGCGGATTAAACATTAAAACCGCAGGAATGGTTCACATGAAGTGTGATATGGCGGGAGGAGGAGCTGTGTTTGGCGCAATGCAATTGATTGCTGATTTACAATTGCTGGTACAAGTAACAGCAATAGTTCCTTGTGCTGAGAATGCAATAGATGCCAAATCATTTTTACCAAGTGATGTAATAAAAAGTTACAGCGGACATTCAATAGAAATTATCGATACTGATGCTGAAGGTCGACTTGTATTAGCTGATGGTTTGTCCTATCTAATCGAAAATTTCAAACCTGATTATATTATTGATATTGCAACACTTACAGGAAGTAGCGTGGGTACTTTTGGGTATGAATGTGGCGCTTTGTTTACCAATAATGAAGAAATGTCAAAGAAATTACAAGAAACTGGTGATGCAGTGGGAGAGCGCTTGTGGCCTTTACCTCTTTGGGATGTTTACAAACAAGATATTGAGAGTGACATTGCTGATGTAAAAAACTACAGCGGAAAACCAGTTGCTGGAGCCATTAGCGCAGCTAAATTTTTAGAATATTTTACACAGGAACATACTGCTTGGGCACATCTTGATGTTGCCGGTGTATCATTTGGCGACGATGAATTTGCAAAAAGTAAGCATGCAACCGCTTATGGAGTTCATTTATTAACTAAATTCATTGAAAATTTATAAACCTATGAAAAACTCAAAAACCTTTCTTTGCATTTCAAATTTTTTTAAGGGTGCCGATTTTTTAATTCAATTAAAAAAACAAGGCAACCAAGTTTATCTAGTAACCAGTGATAAACTAAAAGACGAAGCGTGGCCTCATGATTATATTGATGAGATTTTCTATATGGAAGGTCAAGATGTCGACTGGAACTTAGACCATCTATTGCTTGGGGTTGTCAATTTTATGAAGTCAACAAATGTTGACTCTATCGTTGCTCTCGATGATTACGATGTAGAAAAAGCGACCTATCTTAGAGAAAACCTAAGGATTAGTGGAATGGGACAAACAACTGGACGCTATTTCAGAGATAAACTTGCAATGCGTATGAGAGCTAAGAGCTGTGGCATTCCAGTCCCTGCTTTTTGTTCCTTATTTAATGATCACGACATCAATACTTTTGCTGATACGGTTCAAGCGCCATGGGTTTTTAAACCACGTTCAGAAGCCTCGGCAACAGGAATAATAAAAGTTCATGACAAAGAAAGTTTATGGATTCACATTAATGTAATGGGAAACAATAGGTTCAAATATTTATTAGAACAATTCAAACCGGGCGATGTATATCATTGCGATAGTTTAATTTTTGATGGTAAAGTGATTTTCAGTATAACTTCAAAATATTTAGCTACGCCAATGGAAATTTCACATAATGGTGGAGTTTTCCGAACTGCAAATATAAAATACAACTCCGAAGACGATAAGGCTATAAAAAAAGTAAATGACGAAGTCATGAAAGGCTTTGGATTAAAATTCGGGGTAGCTCATACTGAATTTATAAAAAGTAACGAAACCGGTCAAATCTATTTTCTAGAAACATCATCAAGAGTAGGAGGAGCGCACATAGCTGAAATGATTGCAGAAGCATCAGACATCAATGTGTGGAAAGAGTGGGCTAAAATTGAGGATTGTTTGGCAAAAGAAACAAAATATTCTTTGCCAAAAATAAAAAAAGGATATGCCGGTATCGCTTTGACTTTATCAAAAGATAAACATCCTGATTTATCTTCTTTTTCAGATTCTGAGGTTTGTTTTAGAGTTCCGCTAGAGTATCATGCTGGTCTAATTGTAAAATCAGAAAAGCAAGAAAGAGTTTTTGAACTTTTAGAAGAGTATGGTAATCGCTTAGCAACTGATTTTACTGCTATAGTAGAACAAGTTAAGGTTGATAAATTACATTAGTTTTTGAATTTAAAAATTTTTAAAGGCGACTGATCCAAATGATTTAGTCGCTTTTTTTATTGAAATCTACGCCACTCTTAGCTACGTTGATTTCTTATCTTTACATCTAAATAGTAAAAATAAAAATTTATTTTATCAGTATTTCTATGAAAAAAGAACTTCTTTTTTTTAGTTTAATTGCATTAATAAGCTGTAAAACGCACTATAAACAAGATTTAATTGCAGTTGAAAAA
>JAGOJA010000144.1 GCA_017995345.1 Flavobacterium sp. | reverse complement strand
GTTCAAGCAGTAGAGAATAAACTAAACGACAGACCCAGAAAAAGATTTGGTTACAAAACACCAAACCAAGTATATTTACATAAATTAACAAATCAGGAAAAAGTTGCATTTATAACTTGAATCCGCCTTTCATTATTTTGAAACGTCTTTAAATAACCCTCGTGCTATTACTATTTTCATTATCTCATTGGTCCCAGCATAGATGCGCGCCACCCGATTATCAGCATACATTCGGGCTATTGGATAATCCCAAATATAGCCGTAACCGCCAAATAGTTGCAAACATTCATCGACCACGTTACTACACATTTCAGTCGCTGAATATTTAATCATCGAAGCGGTTTCGGTAGTCAGTTTATGCTCTACCAGCAATTCGACACAGCGATCCATAAAAACTTGATGAATTTGCATTTTTGTAGCACATTCAGCCAGTTTGAATTGCGTATTTTGAAATCCAGCTATCGGGCTGTCAAAAGCTTTTCTTTCAGAGGTGTATGCAATCGTATTTTCGATAGCACCTTCGGCACAACCCACGGCGTTAATGGCCACAGTTAATCTTTCACGTGGCAATTCCTTCATCATAATTTTGAAGCCCATTTTCTCGGCTCCAAGTAAATTTTCCTTTGGTACTTTGACATTGTCAAAAAACAATTCCGCAGTGTCTTGGGATTTCATTCCAATTTTCTTAAATGGAATTCCTTTATTAAAGCCTTCCATTGCCGATTCCATAATAAGAAGCGAAACGCCTTCATCATTCCTGTTTGCGTTTGTTTTTACGGCCACAATTGCCATATCGCACATAAAGCCGTTAGTGATAAAAGTCTTTTGTCCATTCACTAGATAATGATCTCCTTTGTCTTCAGCAGTCGTGCGAAGGGCTTTCAAATCACTTCCACAGTTGGGCTCGGTCATTCCAATTGCCGTAATTATTTCTCCTTTAGCCATTGCCGGCAAGTACTTTTGTTTTTGTGCTTCTGTCCCGTAATTTAATAAGTAAGGTGCGACGATATCAGAATGCAATGAAAAACCAGGACCGTTTATTCCTTTTTTGGCCAACGCTTCGATAAATAAAGAATTGAATGTAAAATCCAATCCCCCACCTCCATACATTTCTGGCATGTCCATACACAAAAGGCCCAATTCTCCAGCCCTTGTCCAGATTTCTCTGCTTACCATACCGTTTTTCTCCCACTCATCCACTTGGTCCAAGATTTCATTTGAAATAAACTCTTGGATCATCCCTTGCATCATTTTATGTTCTTCGGATGCATAAACCTTACGTTCAATCAAAATATTGTGTAGCATACTATCGCATTATTTGTTGTTTGTCGTTTTTTTTTTAAAATACAATTACCCAACTCATTTTCAACACTTTTCGCCTAAGGTAAAAAGAATTTTCAATTTAAGCCATATATTTTTATTTGCTCTTTAACCGATATTCTAACCCCTGTGTTTCAAAATCGCTTAACTATCGCCATTTTGGCCGAATGAAAGGCCTGCTCCAACCTTTTGCTACAAAGCGCAAATAGAACTGTTTAGCACACAATAAGGTATTTCAAAAACGCATAATTGCTATGTTTTTCAAGCCTCAAAACGGACAAATACAGCCAATTGTGACAAACAAATACAATAGCGAACAAGCTGAATGCCATTAAAGTGCGTTAGTTCAAAATAATTCAGTAAAAATAAATTCCGTTTTTGAAATTGATTGGATTAATCCCTATATTTGAATTGAAATTTAGACATCGATCTAAAGATAAAAAGAAACTAATTTTAAAATTTATACGATGAAAAGAATACTAACGTTTGCAGCAATTGCTTTATTTACTATTAATCTTAGTGCGCAGGAGTCAAAACCTGTTGTGAAAGAAAAAGCTAAAAAAGAATCCTGTTGTGCAAAAAAAGATTCCAAATCAAAAGCTATGAGTACTGCCGAAATTGAAAAATGTAAAGCAAAATGCAAAGCTGAAGGAAAGAAATGCGATAAAGCTTGCTAGAATAAAAGTGAACTTTAAAAGATTACAAAAAAACGCCTCTATAACAAGAGGCGTTTTCTATTTGTATCTACTTTGCGTAAATTGAGTTGTTTTATTTTACCCTAACACTCCATTCAAAATCCATTTCGGATACTTGAATTCCTGTTTCGTTTGTCCCGATAGATTTCATCCAAAAGGTTTGTCCTTCTCCGGTTGCAATTGTTTCTAGAATCGCTTTTTCTATTAAATGGCCGTCATTACAGGTAAAAGTTATTCTGCCAGTAGCTTTCTTTGTGAAATTTCCCTTATTATTAGCTACAAGCATCGAGATTTTTCGTCCGCTTTTTGCAATTTGAAACATAACTAAAGCACCTGTAGAAAGTTCAGCCGCCATGGCTTGTACTGCAAAATACATGGAGTTAAACGGGTTTTGATTAATCCAACGGTGTTTGACAGATACGACACATTTGTTTACATCAATCTCCTTTACACGAACTCCACAAAAAAAAGCCGATGGCAATTTGAAGAGTAAAAATTTATTGAGTTTAGATACGGTAAGTTTCATTATTGCTGGTTTTTTTGCTAAAATACAAAAAAAATCCTATGCGTACATATAAAAATATTTTGTTAATTTAATGTTAATGTTAAGTACTATGTGATACAAGATACTGTCTTTTGGCTATATATTTGCATAAGAAATTACTATATCCTTTTAATCATGGAAACAATCACAGAAAAAAACACCGCTACATTCACTCATTTAAGTGCATTGACTCAATATTTTATTCCTTTTGGAAATTATATTTTTCCAATACTACTTTGGACTTCAAAAAAGGAACGTTCAGAATTTGTGGATTACAACGGAAAGCAAGTTCTTAATTTTCAGTTAAGTTTATTACTGTATTCTTTAGTACTTATACTGATTGCAGTTCCTACACTTTTGATTACAATGTTTAGAATCATACCTTTTGAGGCGATCCTAAATGAAAACGATTTTGTTTTTAGAAACTTTAACTTTGAAGAAAACATTGGAGTGCTGACAGTAGGTTTAGTTGCTGTTCTACTTTTTTTCCTTTTAAAAGTGGCTGAATTCTTTTTAATAATTTATGCTTCTATCAAAACTTCAAATGGAGAAAAATACAAGTATCCAATAACGATTCCGTTTATTAAATAGAAAAAGAAACAGATTAAAAAAGCACAGACGTACTACATAGAGCGAACCAAATAGCCCTGATTGCAATGGAAATCCTTTTTTGTTTTTGATACGCAGCGCAGCGGAAGTATAAAAACAAAAAAGATTGCAATGGAAAGCAGGAATAAGCTCCAAAAATAACAATCAATCATCAATCAGAAAATGAACCGTTTAATCAACACCAAATCAAAACAAAGAAATTATGAACATTGAAAACACAAAAGCCCAGATGCGAAAAGGTGTTCTCGAGTTTTGCATCCTATCCGTTTTAAAAGAAAAAGATGCCTACACCTCAGAAATACTAGACACCTTGAAAAACGCAAAATTATTAGTAGTCGAGGGAACCATTTATCCGCTACTAACACGGCTAAAAAATGACGGATTACTGAACTACCGTTGGGAAGAATCCACATCAGGGCCACCAAGAAAATATTATGGTTTGACCGAAATAGGACAAACATTTTTAAACGAACTCAATGGCACTTGGACTGAATTATCCGATGCTGTAAACCTAATAACCAACCAAAAACAATAGTCATGAACAAAACTGTAAATATAAACTTAGGCGGAATGTTTTTTCACATAGATGAAGATGCGTTCCAAAAACTAACCCGTTATTTTGACGCTATAAAACGTTCTTTATCCAATTCATCTGGTCATGATGAAATCATAAAAGATATTGAAATGCGTGTTTCAGAATTATTGAATGAGAAACAAAAAAGCGACAAACATGTTGTGGGTTTAAAAGATGTAGATGAAGTGATTGCCGTAATGGGACAACCAGAAGATTACATTATTGAAGATGATAAAACAAATGAACAATCATACAGAAGTAGTACTACCACAAGCACAAAAAAATTGTATCGTGACAGAGATAAAGGAATGGTAGGTGGTGTATCATCAGGTCTAGGATACTATTTTGGGATTGATGCGGTGTGGTTTAGACTGTTTTTTGTTTTATTAGTGTTAGCTGGATTTGGGGCTGGATTTTTGGCTTACATTATTCTTTGGATTGTAACCCCAGAGGCTAGTACCACATCCGAAAAACTCGAAATGACAGGAGAACCTGTTACTATTTCTAACATTGAAAAAAAAGTAAGAGAAGAATTTGAAAATGTTTCTGAGAAAATAAAAAACGCTGATTACGATAAATATGGCAACCAAATAAAAACTGGTGCCAATAAAATTGGAAACTCTTTTGGTGACTTTATCATATCTGTTTTTAAGATTTTTGCTAAATTCTTAGGGATACTTTTAATACTAAGCGGACTGACGGTTTTATTTTTTCTTTTAATTGGGATTTTCACATTAGGCTCGGGAGTATTTATTGATTTTCCTTGGCAAGGTTTTATAGAAGCTGGTAATTTCACGGATTATCCTATATGGGCTTTTGGACTTTTGATGTTCTTTGCTGCAGGAATCCCTTTCTTTTTTCTCGCATTACTAGGATTCAAGCTGTTATCACCCAATATGAAGTCTATTGGGAATGTTGGAAAATATACGTTGTTAGCACTTTGGTTAATTGCCGTTTCATTAGCAATATCCATTGGAATAAAACAAGCAAGTGCATTTGCCGTTGACGGTAGAGTGGTTCAGAAAGAAACCTTTAATTTGAATCCAAAGGACACTCTTTTCATCAAATTCAAACACAACGACTATTTTGCTAAAAACGTCAACGATCATAATGGTTTTCAAGTAACTCAAGATTCAACAGGAATGGATGTTATTTACTCTAATGAAGTTAGTTTTAAAATAGAAAAAACAGATGAAAAACTACCTTATATTCAGATTGAGAAAGAAGCCAAAGGAAAATCTTTGTCCGAAGCCAAAAAAAGGGCAGAAAAAATTAAATACCGCTATACAATAATTGGCAATCAATTGATTTTTGACAACTATTTAGTAACTGATTTAAAAAACAAATACAGAGATCAAGAAATTGAAATCACATTGTATTTGCCTAAAGGGACTTTAATAAAACCAGATGCTTCTATGAGACATTATGATCGTACTGATGGCGATTACTTCTTATGGAATCCAGATTCAACTACCGACATTTACAGAGTAGAAGAAACTAAAGTGAGATGTTTGAGCTGCCCTGCTGATGAAAACGAATACAATGACACTAGAAACGACAGCGCTGAAACTTCAGTTACAATCAATAAAAACGGAGTTTCGATAACAAATGACACTTTGATTAATTCAAAGAATAATATCAAAGAATTAAAGATAAATAGAGACGGTATCATCATAAAAACAAATTAGCCATGTTGAAAGTCATCACATTAATTACAAAATATATTCTGGTTGCCTTAGCTGCACTGCTTTTTGCGTCATGTAACCATGCTATTAATTTGAATTCAATAGAAGGAAGCGGCAATGTTACCACCGAAAAAAGAACTGTTGAAGGCAATTTCAAAAGTATCGAAGTCAATAATAACATAGATGTAGTTATTGAGCAATCAGACAGAACTGAAATATTGGTTGAGGCTGACGATAATTTACAAAAACACATTACTACCAAAGTTGAAAACGGAACGCTTATCATCTCTTTTGATAAAAATTCATTTATCAATATAGGGTCTAAAAAAGTGA
>JAGOJA010000054.1 GCA_017995345.1 Flavobacterium sp. | reverse complement strand
ACTAATTTTTGATTTTTATATTAATAGTAGTATTCACGTGGGTTTGTCTTGTTATGCTCTGGTGAGAATGACGCAACACATGTTCCATATTCCAATAGATGTGCCAGTTGCTCACTTTGCTTTTTTTTGGAACAATTGTAGGGTATAATTTTGTAAAATATGATGCGCTGGCCAGAGTTTAAAGATTGCGGATGCGCAAAGAACTAAAAACGATCGCTTTATTTAGCTTTTTTGCTAGTTGGATATTATTTTTAAGCTTCAAAAGATAACCCAAATATTACATTTCTTTTTGGGTAGAAAGCATCCCGATAGTTTGGTGGTTGTTTTTGATTTATGTTTAAAAACCCGAAGCAGTACACCTCGGGTCTCAACTGTTTGTTTTATACCAATCCTGCTCTTCTCAACAAAGCTTCTGGTTTTGGTTCTTGTCCTCTAAAACGTTTGTACAAAATCATCGGATGTTCTGTTCCCCCTTTTGAAAGCACATTTTCTTTGAATTTTGTAGCTACTTCTTTATTGAAAATCCCTTTTTCCTGGAAATATTCGAAAGCATCTGCATCCAATACTTCTGCCCATTTATAACTATAATAACCCGAAGAATAACCGCCTTGAAAGATATGTGAGAAAGAAGTGCTCATCGCATTTTCCTTAACATCAGGATAGAGTTGTGTGGCGGCAAATTGTTCGGTTTCAAAAGCCTTAATGTCCTTAATGTTGGAAGGATCTTGCGCATGCCATCCCATGTCTAGCAATCCAAAACTCAATTGACGCATTGTTGCCATACCTTCTTGAAAACTTGCGCTTTCCTTGATCTTGTGCACTAATTCCATCGGAATCATTTCTCCAGTTTCATAATGATACGCAAACAAAGCCAATGCTTCCGGTTCGTAGCACCAGTTTTCCAAAATTTGACTTGGTAATTCGACAAAATCCCAGTACACTGAAGTTCCAGATAAACTCGGATACGTAGTATTGGCTAACATCCCGTGTAATGCGTGACCAAATTCATGAAACAAAGTCGTTACTTCGTTAAAAGTTAATAAAGATGGTTTTGTTTCCGTTGGTTTCGTGAAATTACATACAATTGAAATGTGCGGTCTTTCATTAATTTCTTTTTTGATATATTGTGATTTAAAAGACGTCATCCAAGCACCGTTGCGTTTGCCTTTTCTTGGAAAGAAATCAGCATAAAAAACAGCAACCAGTTGGTCGTCTTCATCTTTTACTGCGTACGTTTTTACTTCTTCGTGGTATTTGTCAACTTCATAAATTTCTTCAAAAGTGATTCCGTATAATTTTTGCGCTACTGCAAAAGCGCCGTCCAACACTTTTTCTAGTTGAAAATACGGTTTTAATATTTCATCATCTAAATTGAATAATTTTTGTTTTAATTTTTCAGAATAATACGCACCATCCCATTTTTCTAAATGATCAATTCCGTCTAGTTCTTTTGCGAAAGCAGTTAATTGAGCAAATTCTTTCAAAGCTGCCGGTTTGGCTTTTTCCAATAAATCATTCGAGAATGTTTTTACTTTCTCTGGACTTTCGGCCATTCGTTCTTCAAGAACAAAATGTGCGTGAGTGGCATAACCTAAAACTTGCGCTCGGTCAAAACGCAATTTTGCAATTTTCAGCACGATTTCCTGATTGTCAAATTCATTGTTTTGAAAACCTTTGGCACCAAAAGCAATCGCCATTTTCTTACGCAATTCGCGATTATTGGCATACGTTACAAATGGAACATAACTAGGGTAATCTAAGGTGAAAGTCCAGCCTTCTTTTTCCTGGCTTTTGGCCAAAGAGCGAGCGGCTTCGATAGTGCCTTCCGGTAAACCAGCCAAGTCGCTTTCATTGGCAATGTGTAATTGATAGGCTTGGGTTTCGGCCAAAACATTTTCGCCAAACTGCAAGCTCAATTTTGATAATTCTTTGTCGATTTCTCGCAATTGATTCTTTTTGTCTTCCGGTAAATTGGCTCCGTTTCTGGAAAAGCTTTTGTATTTTTTGTCCAAAAGCGTGGTTTGCTCCGGATTTAGATTCAGTTTGTCTCGTTGTTCATACACCGTTTTCACTCTGGCGAATAAATCAGGATTAAGGCGGACATCGTTTCCAAATTCAGATAATAACGGAGAAACTTCTTGTGCTATTTTTTGAATCTCATCGTTTGTTTCGGCTGAATTCAAATTGAAAAATATACTTGAAATTCGGTCCAAAAGGTCTCCGCTGAAAGCCAATGCTTCAATCGTGTTTTCGAAAGTTGGCTTTATTGGATTCCTTACAATGGCATCGATTTCGGCTTTTGCCAATTCGATTCCTTTTATGAAAGCGGGAAGGAAATCTTCGTTTTTGATTTTCGAAAAAGGCGCAGTATTGTACTTTGTATTGAAATGGTGGGTTAAGATGCTCATAGTATTATTGTGTTACGCAAAGATTCGCAAAGGGAACATGCGAAGAGACACTAAAATGTTTTGTGAATCCTGTGTTTTCTTTGCGAATCTCTGTGGAATTACTTTATTTGTTTAAACCTTCTGATGCTTTAATTACCGCTTCTTTTAGGCTAAGTTTATAAGCGATGATTTTGTTTGAAACTGTAGCATTTGCACTTCCTATTATTTGAGCAGCAAGAATTCCAGCGTTTTTGGCGCCATTAAGCGCAACTGTAGCCACAGGAACACCACCTGGCATTTGTAAAATAGACAATACGCTATCCCATCCATCAATTGAATTACTTGATTTTATAGGAACGCCAATTACTGGAAGTGGCGACATTGAAGCGACCATTCCAGGCAAATGTGCAGCGCCACCAGCACCTGCAATAACTACCGAAATACCACGAGTATGTGCGTTCTGACTGAAATCAAATAATTTTTCAGGTGTTCTATGTGCCGAAACGATATCGACTTCAATCTCTATATCAAATGTTTTTAAGATGTCTATTGCTTCTTGCATGATGGGCATATCTGAGATGCTTCCCATTATTACGGCTACTTTCATTATTTTTAATTTTGTTTCAAGTTTAAGGATTAAAGCTGCAAACTACGACTGAATACTATTTACTGGCCACTGATTACTCGTATCGTATTTTTCACGTTTTCAGCAATTCTTCGGGCTTCATTAATGTCTTCATTTACAATAGTAACATGTCCCATTTTGCGAAACGGACGTGTTTGTTTCTTTCCGTAAATGTGTGGTGTAACACCAGTCCAACGTAATATTTTTTCGATATTTTCATATAGTACATTTCCAGAAAAACCTTCTTCCCCTACGAGATTTACCATAATTCCAGCTACTTTGCTTTCCGTGTTTCCTAAAGGTAAATCAAGAATAGCGCGTAAATGATTTTCAAATTGCGAAGTGTAACTAGCTTCAATAGAGTAATGTCCTGAATTATGTGGGCGAGGAGCCACTTCATTCACGATGATTTCATCATCCTCTGTTTGAAACATTTCTACAGCCAATAATCCAACATGGTTGAATTCTTTAGAAATATTCAATGCGATGGCTCTTGCTTTTTCGGCTACGGCATCATCAATTCTAGCCGGACAAATCACGTATTCTACTTGGTTGGCTTCAGGATGAAACTCCATTTCTACCACAGGATAGGTTCTTATTTCACCCGATGGGTTGCGACAAACGATAACGGCCAATTCATTTTTGAACGGAACCATTTCTTCAGCAATACATTCTACATTGGCTAAATTGTCTAAATCTGAAATTTGTCGAATCACCTTAACACCGTTTCCGTCATAGCCAAATTCCGTACATTTCCATACAAAAGGTAGTTTTGTTTTAGAATCTAAAATGTCAACAATAAGACTTTTTAGATTGTCAAATCGTTTGTAATTTGCAGTTGGAATTGTGTGTTGTGTATAAAAATCTTTCTGAATTCCTTTGTTTTGAATGAGTTTTAAAGTTTTTGGCGAAGGATATACCTTTAATCCTTCGTCTTCGAGTTTGACCAAAGCGTCCAGGTTTACCAGCTCAATTTCGAATGTCAAAACATCTACTTTTTTGCCAAAGTTATAAACCGTTTCGAAGTCCATTAAATCTCCTTTGAAGAATTGATCACAGGCTATTTTGCATGGTGCTTCATCACTTGGATCCAAAACGTAAGTTTGTATGTCGAATTTTCGGGTGTCAAACAACAGCATTTTGCCCAGTTGTCCGCCTCCGAGAATTCCTAGTTTAAAATCTGAAGAAAAATAATTCATTTGTTTTAGCTATTGTTTATTAACGGTCAAATGCAGTCGCTCCGCTCGTTTCATTGTGTTGTTGTATGTTTGAGCAAAGATACTTTATAATGATTGAATCCGAAAACGCTATTTTATTTTCTTTAAAACTTCTTTGGCGACAGCCTTATAAGCTGCACTATGATTGGGAAAATCTTTATTAAGTATGGTCTTCAATTCAGGATAAATCCAGTCGTAATGTTTTCCTAAAATATACAAAGTGCGCATAGAATATGCCTTTGAGGCTACTTTGGTATTGTTAATCAGCCAGTCAAAAGAACTTTCTAAGATTTCTTCTAAATTTTTTTCAGGAAGTATAATTCCCTCTTGTTTCTTGTAATGTGAAACGACTAAAAGCTGGCAAATTTTAGCCGCAGGGCGTATCGCACTTATATCTTTAAGATGTTTGATATTCGAACAAAAAAAATCAAATAAGTCTTTATCCATTCCAGTTTTTGACAGTAAATAAGTTCTAGAATCCAAAATGTTTTAGAGGCATTTTTATCCGTAACTTGAAAGCAGAGCCGAATCAATTCAGGATAGTTGTTGGGATTGTCAAGAATTTCATTTGCGTATTTTTGCCTATTCTCTCGATAACCAGTAACATATTCTAATTTTTTTTTAATTCGGTTATTTCCATTTTTTTAATTTTTCTTTAAAAGTAGAAATCAATTGTTAATTGTCAAAAGTGAAATACCTATCTTTGCACATTATTTTAAACATGAGAATAATGATACAACTTCACGATAAACAATTTGTTCCATTTATTTCTGCTAAAGAAATAGAGTTTGCCTTGACAAAAATGGTAGCCCAAATAGAAGATGATTTTGCTGATGAAACTCCAGTATTTGTAGGTGTTTTGAACGGTGCTTTTATGGTGGTTTCTGATTTTATGAAGTTATACAAAAAATCGTGTGAAGTGTCTTTTATCAAAATGGCTTCGTATGAAGGGACTTCTACCACAAACGAAGTGAAACAGTTAATAGGATTGAACCAGGATTTGACTGGACGTTCTGTTGTTATAATTGAAGATATTGTGGATACAGGAAACACATTGGTAGAGCTGAAAGAATTATTCAAAAAACAAAACGTAAAGCATTTTAAGATAGCAACACTTTTTTTTAAACCAGAAGCCTACACGAAAGACATCAAAATAGACTACATTGGAATTCGAATTCCAAACAAATTTATTGTTGGGTATGGCTTAGACTACAATGGTTTAGGGAGGAATTTGCCAGAAGTATATCAACTAAAAGAATAACTACACAACAACATGACTAACATTGTTTTATTTGGAAAACCAGGAGCTGGTAAAGGAACTCAAGCAGAGTTTTTGAAAGAAAAATATAAATTAACACATATTTCTACTGGGGATGTATTTCGTTTTAATTTAAAAAACGATACAGAACTTGGTAAACAAGCAAGAGTATACATGGATGCCGGCGATTTAGTGCCAGATGAATTGACTACAAAAATGCTGATTGATGAGGTAAACAAACATCCAGATACAAACGGAATTTTGTTTGACGGATATCCAAGAACAATCGCACAAGCCGAAGCTTTAGACGCATTTCTTACTTCAATAGGTTCCAAAGTTGCGGCAACAATTGCACTGGAAGCTGATGATGAAGTACTAGTACAACGGTTGTTAGAAAGAGGAAAAACAAGCGGTAGAATTGACGATCAAGATGAAGAAAAAATCAGAAATCGCTACCAAGAATACAATGAAAAAACAGCACCATTAATGGATTATTATCAGGTACAAGGGAAATTTTTTGCAGTAAATGGAATGGGTTCCATTGCTGAAATTACCCAAAGAGTAAGTGACGTTATTGATAATTTATAGGAGCAATTCCTGCTGTACGTTGCAAGTTCTCGATAAAAAAAACTATTTTTCTAAGTCATAAAAGGAGCTTCCTACGGTCGCTCTTTTTTGACAAGAAAAAACAGCTTTTTTACCTGCGGGCTTTTCATTGCCATCTGGGCTAAAATAGCTGAGGTGCAAAACAACTGGTTTCAAAAAGTAAAACTTAGAAATCACTTTTTAACACATAAACGAATTAATTAATTGGAAATAGTAATAATATTTTTTCTGATACTGCTAAATGGAGTTTTCTCCATGTCCGAAATCGCATTGATTTCAGCGCGAAAAAATAGACTAGAAACTGCAGCAAAAAAAGGAAATAAAAGCGCGAAAATTGCTTTAGACTTAGCGAATTCACCCAATAAGTTTTTATCAACGGTACAAATAGGAATCACCTTAATAGGAATTCTTACAGGTATTTATAGTGGAGATAAAATTACTCAAGATGTTGAAACCTTTGTAAGCGGATTTCAATTTTTAAAACCGTATGCACATCTGGTAGCTGTAGGTTTAGTGGTCGTGATCTTAACTTTTTTCTCCCTTGTTTTAGGAGAATTATTGCCAAAAAGAATTGGTTTGAACCATCCCGAAGCAATAGCAAAAGCAGTGGCATTGCCCATGAAAACGGTTTCGATAATTACTGCGCCATTTATTTGGTTATTGACACATTCAACAGATTTTTTATTAAATATATTACAAATAAAACCCACCGCTGACGGCAAAGTAACCGAAGAGGAAATAAAAGCAATTATAAAAGAAGGAACAGAGGGGGGCGAAGTTCAGGAAATAGAAAAAGATATTGTGGAGCGCGTTTTTCATATTGGAGACCGAAAAATAAATTCATTGATGACGCATAGGAAGTCTGTGGTTTTTTTGCCTTTGCATTCAAATAAAGAACAAGTGAGGGAGTTTATGCTTAGGGAGTTGCATTCAATTTATCCGGTTTATAATGAGAATTATGATGATATTGTAGGTGTTGTTAATCTAAAAAACATTTTCGCCCATTTTGAAGATGAAAATTTCAGCTTGCCTGCTATCATGACCGAAGCTCCTTTCATGATGGAACAGACCACGGCTTACATAGCTTTGGAAAACTTCAAAAAAACAGGAATACATTATGCATTTGTATCGGATGAATATGGTGTTTTTCAAGGGATCATAACGTTGAATGATATTCTGGAAGCCTTGGTTGGTGATGCTTCAGACTTCTATAAAGATGATTTTCAGTTAGTAGAAAGAGAAGATGGGACCTGGTTAGTTGACGGTCATTATTCGTTGCATGATTTCTTGACCTACTTTGAATTAGATGAATTAATCAATGATTATGAAGTGACTACCGTGAGCGGATTAATAATGACAGAGCTCTCTCATATTCCAAAACAAGGAGAGAAGTTGATTTGGCAAAAATTTGAGTTAGAAGTTATCGATATGGATGGCGTGAAGATTGATAAAGTGATGGTGAAAGCTATTAAAGGTTAAAATTTGGTTTAAAGTTTCCCATTTTTAAGTTAGTGCGTATTCAGCTAAACTTTAAACTTTTAAAAAAAAAAAAATGACAGAAGGGAATTTTGTAGATTATGTTAAAATATATGTTTCTTCCGGTAAAGGAGGAAAGGGATCTACGCACTTGCACAGAGAAAAATTCATTGAAAAAGGAGGTCCTGATGGTGGCGATGGTGGTCGAGGAGGTCACGTATATTTAGTGGGAAACAAAGGTTTATGGACATTGTTTCACCTTAAATTTGCGCGACATATCAAAGCAGGAAATGGAGGTGATGGTAGTGGCGACAGAAGTACCGGTGCTGATGGAGACGATAAATTCATCGAAGTGCCATTAGGTACGGTTGTAAAAGATAAAGAAACAGGTGAAATATTATTTGAAATCACTGAAGATGGTGAGAAGCAAATACTTTCTCGTGGCGGTAAAGGTGGTCTTGGAAACTGGCATTTTAGAAGTTCAACCAATCAAACGCCTAGATATTCTCAACCCGGTTTGCCTGGTGTAGAGATGGATGTAATTCTAGAACTAAAAGTGCTTGCTGATGTTGGATTAGTAGGTTTTCCTAATGCTGGGAAATCTACCTTGCTATCCGTATTGACATCGGCGAAGCCAAAAATTGCGGATTACCCTTTTACCACTTTAAAACCAAATCTTGGAATTGTAGCCTACAGAGATTTTCAATCGTTCGTAATCGCTGATATCCCTGGGATTATTGAAGGAGCTGCGGAAGGAAAAGGACTGGGGCATTATTTCCTGCGTCATATCGAGCGTAATTCAACCTTGCTTTTTCTTGTTCCCGTTGACACACCAGACATTAAAGCAGAATATGATATTTTAGTAAACGAACTAACTAAGTATAATCCTGAAATGTTGGATAAAGAGCGTTTGTTAGTGATCTCAAAATGCGATATGCTTGATGATGAGTTAAAAGCTGAGTTAAAAGCTGAATTAGACATTGCTTTCAAGGATATTCCATATATGTTTATCTCATCTGTTGCGCAACAAGGTTTGACAGAATTGAAGGATAAACTATGGAAAATGTTGAATGAGTAAACAATAAAGTTTTCATAAATAAGGTGTTCTAGAAATAGGATGCTTTTTTTTATGCAAAATTGCCGAATTCATAAAATTATATTAAAAAGTGGTAGTTTGTTGATGTTTGTTGGGGAAAGAGATGCTGAAATTGTCAAAATGATTTATATTCGCTTAACAAAAAAAATAGTTATATTATGAAAAAAATAATTTTATTCTTTACCATGTGCCTCGTCGCTTTTCCAGCGAAAGCAGATGAAGGGATGTGGTTTTTGATGTTTATCGAAAGATTGAACCATAGAGATATGGAAAAAATGGGTTTACAACTTACGGCCGAAGAAATTTACAGCATCAATAACCATAGTTTGAAAGATGCCGTAGTTCAGTTCAACGGAGGTTGTACTGCTGAAATGGTTTCAAAAGAAGGACTAGTGCTTACCAATCACCACTGTGGTTACGATGCTATTGCAGAGCTTTCGTCTGAAGAGCAAAATTATTTAAAAAATGGTTTTTGGGCTAAAGATAAAAGCGCCGAAATGAAACCAAAATCATTATTCGTTCGTTTCTTCGTTCGTATGGACGACGTTTCTAAAAGAATTTTATCTAAAGTAAATGATAAAATGACCGAGTCAGAAAGAAACAAAGCGATTCAACAAGAAATGGCTTTGATTGAAAAAGAAAACAACGAGGGCGGGAAATATACGGTTTCTGTTCGTCCTTTCTTTCAAGGAAATGAATACTACTATTTCGTTTATCAAGACTACAAGGACGTCCGTTTAGTAGGCACTCCTCCTGAAAGCCTTGGGAAATTTGGTGGCGATACAGATAACTGGGAATGGCCAAGACATACAGCTGATTTTTCTATGTTCAGAGTTTATGCTGATGCTAATGGAAATCCAGCTGAATATTCTAAAGATAACGTCCCTTTGCAGCCAAAGCATTTTTTACCTGTAAGTATTAAAGGGGTAGAAGAAAATGATTTTGCTATGATTTTAGGTTATCCAGGGCGTACGAATCGTTGGATGCCAGCAGGCGGAATAGAGCAAAACGTAAAGTTTGCTTATCCAGCTTGGGTTGAAGGTGCGAAAACCGGAATGGATGTGATGAAACGTTATATGGATAAAGATGAAACGGTTAAATTAGAATATGCTTCGAAATATGCTTCAACTGCTAATTACTGGAAAAACCGTCAAGGAATGATTGATGCGTTGACTAAAGCAGGAACGGCAAAAACTAAAGAAAAAGAAGAAGCTAAATTTAATGCTTGGGCTAACAAAAAAGCGAATAAAGCAAAATATGGTAAAGTAATCACCACGATTAATGATTATTACGCTCAAACAAATTTAAAGACTAGCCATGATAATTACTTATCCCAATTAATTAGAACTTCTGCTTATGGAGGTGTTCCAGCTAATATAGGAAATTCATTAATCGCTTATTACAAAGAAAATGAAGCGAAAAGAAAAGAAATTCTTCCTAGATTGAATGGGCTTATTGAAAATGTATATGGCAAATTTCATGCTCCATTAGAGAAAGATGTTTTTGCAGCACAACTAAATTTATACACTTCTAAAGGGGCTGCTTACGGACTTCCTGAAGGTGTTGCAAGATTAAAAGAAGAGAATAAAGGTGATTTTACTTCTTATATAAATAATGCCGTAGCAAAAAGTATTTTTGCTACTAAAGAAAGCGTGTTAGCTTTCATGAGAGATCCAAAACCAGAAAACATTGTAAACGATCCTTTGTATGTAGTTTCGAATGAATTATTGGTTAAAATGAGAGCAAGGTCTGCTGAGCAAGTAAAAGCAGCCGATGATTTCGAAATAGCTTTTCGCAATCTTGTAGCAGGTTTACGCGAATCTAAAATGAATTCTATTAAGTATCCAGATGCAAACTCTACTTTGAGATTGACTTACGGAAAAGTACGTGCATTACCAGCTGACAAGCGTAATGACGCAAAAATAAACAACTATACAACTATGACCGGAATGGTTAAAAAGTATAAAGCAGGAGATCAAGAATTTGATTTACCAGCTCGTTTGTTGGAGTTAAATGCAGCGAAAGATTTTGGTCAATATGCAGATAAAAATGGGTATATGCCAGTAAACTTCTTAACAGATAATGATATTACTGGAGGGAATTCAGGTTCACCAGTTTTAAACGGTAAAGGAGAGCTTACTGGTATTGCATTTGATGGAAATATTGAAGCAATGGCTGGCGATGTTATCTTTGATGCAAAATTACAACGAACAATTAACGTTGATATTCGTTACGTGTTATGGATTATTGATAAGTATGCAGGTGCTAAGCATATTATTGATGAAATGACCATTGTAAAATAAACGGCTATTTTATTTTATGAAAGCCTCTTAACTTGTACATGCAACAAGTAAGAGGCTTTTTTTATATTAAAAGCTTTTGAGTTGAATTTAAAATTGAATAATAAATTTCGCTATTTTTGGAAAATGAAACATATTCTTTTTTTAATTGTATTTTTACCTATAATCATGTGGTCTCAATCTAATTTTAAACAAGGAGAAAAACTTTTTAAGGAAGAAAAATATCAGGCAGCACAAGATGTGTTTGAATCTTTTTTAAAAACAAATCCGACTGATTTAAAAACGATTGAATACCTAGGCGATATTGCTGGGCAAAGCAAATTATGGGGTAAAGCCTTGAGCTATTATAAAAAACTAAAAAATTTGAATCCTTCAGAGGCTAATTATTATTATAAATATGGTGGTGCTTTAGGCATGAAAGCTAAAGAATCGAACAAATTTAAGGCGCTTGGAATGATTGATGAAATCAAAGATTCTTTTGAAAAAGCCATAAGTTTGAACCCAAAACATATTGAATCGCGTTGGGCTTTGATAGAATTATACATTCAGTTACCTGGAATTGTTGGCGGAAGCGAATCTAAAGCAATACAATATTCTAATGAATTGTTACAACTTTCGGTTGTTGATGGTTATTTGTCGAGAGGTCATATCGAGGAATATTTTAAAAGATATGAATCTGCTGAAAAACAATATAAAAAAGCCATTGCGGTTAGTGATTCTAAAACAAGCTACAATAAATTAGCCAGTTTGTATAAAAATAAAATGAAAGAACCTGAAAGAGCAAAGTCTGTTTTAGAGGCTTACAACAATAAAAATAAATCAAGATAGATGAGATCTATTTCGATATTGAATCATAAATCAAAATAATTAGAATGCGTACACATTTTATAGCTATTGGCGGTAGTGCCATGCACAATCTTGCGCTTGCTTTGCACAACAAAGGATATCAAGTTACGGGAAGTGATGATGCCATTTTTGAGCCATCAAAATCAAGATTAGATAAAAAAGGGATTTTGCCCCAAGAATTAGGCTGGTTTCCTGAAAAAATAACGTCAGCTATTGAAGCAGTTATCCTTGGCATGCATGCAAAAGCGGATAATCCAGAACTATTGAAAGCGCAGGAGTTAGGAGTAAAGATTTATTCTTATCCTGAATTTTTATTCGAACAATCTAAAAACAAAACCCGTGTAGTTATAGGTGGTTCTCATGGCAAAACAACAATAACCTCGATGATTTTGCACGTAATGCAGTATCATGACGTTGCGGTAGATTACATGGTTGGCGCACAACTAGAAGGGTTTGATACGATGGTGCATCTAACGGAAGAGAATGATTTTATCGTTTTAGAAGGAGATGAATATTTGTCTTCGCCAATTGACCGCCGACCAAAATTTCATTTATATCAACCCAATATCGCATTGATTTCTGGGATTGCGTGGGATCATATTAATGTTTTTCCAACGTATGAGAATTATGTTGAGCAGTTTGAAATTTTTATTGGTAAAATTACTAATGGTGGAATTCTCGTTTACAATGAAGAGGATGCTGAAGTAAAACGGGTGTCCAAAGAGGCTACAAACCCAATACGTAAACTGCCTTATCACACTCCAAAATATACAGTCAGTAATGGCGTGACGCTACTAGAAACACCTGAAGGCGACATGCCTATTGAAGTTTTTGGAGCACATAATTTGAATAATTTGGCTGGAGCCAAATGGATTTGCCAAAACATGGGCGTTGATGAGGCGGAATTTTACGAGGCAATTGCTAGTTTTAAAGGGGCATCTAAACGTTTAGAAAAGATTGCAGAAAGCAAAACTAAAGTGGCGTATAAAGATTTTGCACATTCACCTAGTAAAGTAGCAGCAACTACAAAAGCGGTCAAAGAACAATATCCAAACCGAACTTTAATTGCTTGTTTAGAGTTGCATACCTACAGCAGTTTGAACGCAGCCTTTTTAAAAGAATATGAAGGTGCATTAGAATATGCAGATAAAGCAGTTGTCTTTTATTCGCCTGATGCAGTGAAAATAAAACAACTGGATGAGGTGAGTTATGATCAAATTGCTACTGCTTTTAATCGTAAAGATTTAATAATTTATACTAACCCAACAGAGTTTAAGGATTTTTTATTCAAAGAAAATCTTGAAAATTCGGCTTTATTACTGATGAGTTCCGGAAATTATGGAGGACTAAACTTTGATGAGGTAAAAGGGTTAATTTCGAATTAAAATGTGCTAAAATGAACTAATTTAAAATCCATATTATGGCTGAAAATTCCTTTTTCCCGATTACCAATTGGTCTGAAGACGATAAGCCACGAGAAAAGTTAATGCTGAAAGGCAAAAGCGTTTTGAGTGATGCAGAACTGATTGCCATTTTGATTGGTTCAGGAAGCAGGAATGAATCAGCGGTTGATTTGAGTAAAAAAATATTAGCCAGTGTTGATAATAACCTGAATGCATTAGGAAAAGTATCTATTTCGCAATTAATGAATTTCAAAGGAATAGGAGAGGCTAAGGCGATTTCAATTATTGCCGCTCTTGAATTAGGTAGACGAAGAAGAGCGGAAGAGGTAGTAGAATTAAAGAAAGTAACTTCTAGTAAAGTTATTTTTGAAATCATGCAGCCTATTATTGGCGAATTGCCTCACGAAGAGTTTTGGATTATTTATTTAAATAATTCGAATAAGGTGATTTCAAAATCGCAATTAAGTAAAGGAGGAATTACAGGTACTTTAGTCGATGTACGAATCGTATTCAAGACAGCACTCGAAATGGGAGCAACGGCATTAATTCTATGTCACAATCATCCTTCGGGAACTTTGATTCCTAGTGATGCTGATAGGCAAATTACAAGAAAATTGAAGTTAGCAGGCGATAGTTTAGAAATAAAAGTATTGGATCATCTCATTGTCACCGAAACTAGTTATTTTAGCTTCGCAGACGAAGGGATATTTTAAAATTATAAAATGAAACACACACATATAAAAGATGTTTTTTTTGATTTAGATCATACACTATGGGATTTTGATAAAAACTCAGAGTTAACATTTGATGGGATATTTAATAGAATTCATCCAGAAATTATAACTAAACAATTTATTGAAAAATACGTTCCAATCAATCAAGTTTGTTGGAAATTATACCAATACGATAAAATTACGCACGAGGAATTGCGTTATAAAAGATTAAAGAACTCCTTTGACGCTATAAATTATGCGATTTCAGATGAGGAAATAGACGAAATTTCAATTGATTACATTCGGTTTTTACCTGAAAATAACCATTTATTTGATGGCGCAATTGAGCTGTTAGAGTATTTAAAGCCAAATTATAATTTGCATATTATAACTAATGGCTTTGCCGATGTTCAATTCAAAAAAATAAATAATTCGAAAATTGCCAATTTTTTTCATACGGTTACTAATTCTGAAATGGCCGGAGTAAAAAAGCCTAACCCTACTATTTTTGACTTCGCTTTAGATCTGGCCAAAGCCAAAAAAGAAAATAGCATCATGATAGGAGATAGTTTAGATGCCGATGTTCAAGGCGCTCTTGATGCAGGCTTAGATGCCATTTACTTCAATGAAAAAAATATTGAAGTCGAGAATAATATTAAACATATTAGTCATTTATTAGAACTTAAAAAATATTTATAAATTATGAAAAAGTCATTTTTAGTTATGCTACTACTCCTAATTAGCCATTCTTACGCCCAATCTGTCAATGATTACAGCGCAGTAATTATTCCTATAAAATATGATTTTCTAAGACAGGAAAACCAATATCGCCTTAATACACTTACTAAGTTCAATTTCACTAAAGCTGGTTTTGTTGCTTTTTATACTAAAGAAACGATTCCGGAAGAGTACAACAATCGTTGTAGCTTGTTGCGTGCTGATGTTGAAAAAGAAAATGGTTTTTTGATAACAAAGCTGTATATAGTTTTAAAGGATTGTAATGATAAAGTTATCTTTAAATCCGAAGTTGGAAAAAGCAATGAAAAGGACTATCAAGTTGCATATACCGAAGCTTTGAATGAAGCGTTTCAATCCGTATATAAGTTACAATACAAATACAGTGGGGCAGTTGCTAAAAGCCAACCATCAGTGGTGCAACAAATGGCTCTTACTCCCGCAATTGTTCAAAAATCAACTGAGAAACCGCAATCAAATGCGGGGAGTGATGATTCAAATTTACTTTATGCTCAAACAACTACAACAGGATATCAGTTGATTGATAATTCTCCAAAAGTAGTAATGAAGTTGTTGAAAACTTCTCAACCTAATTTTTTTATTGCCATAAAAGATATGGTTCAAGGATCATTAGTTTTAAAGGACAATCAATGGTATTTTGAATATTATCAAAACGATAAACTAATGTCTGAAAAAGTAGCAGTTAAGTTTTAGACCTTTTATGTTTCTTATTGATACTTATTACCTTTAAAAAAAAATCTTGAGAAATCAAGATTTTTTTGTGTTTAATATCCGTATTTGTCTTTCCAGCGGTTTTTAAGAAATTCTCTGAGGCTGTTTTCTCTGGAGTTGTTTCCAGGAATATAAATTAGAGTCTTGCTTATTTCTTCTGGTAAAAATTCTTGTTCCGCAAAATTATTGCTGTAATCGTGCGAATATTTGTATTCTTCACCATAACCTAATTCTTTCATTAATTTTGTAGGGGCGTTGCGCAGGTGAATAGGAACAGGTAAGTCTCCCGTTTGTTTAACTAATTGTTGTGCCGTTCCGATGGCTAAATAAGAAGCGTTACTCTTAGGAGAAGTCGCCAGATAAACGGCGCATTGACTCAAAATAATTCTACTTTCAGGATATCCAATTGTACTAACAGCCTGAAAAGTATTGTTTGCCATAATAAATGCCGTTGGATTTGCATTTCCGATATCTTCACTACTAAGAATCAACATTCTTCGAGCGATGAATTTTACATCTTCGCCACCTTCAATCATTCTAGCTAGCCAATAAACGGCTCCGTTAGGATCGCTTCCGCGAATTGATTTTATAAAAGCAGAAACGATGTCATAATGTTGTTCTCCGGACTTGTCATACAAAACCGTATTTTGTTGGACTAATTTAAAAACACGATCATTAGTGATTAAAATTTCATCGTCATTGGAGGCGTTTACAACAAGTTCAAAAATATTTAATAATTTGCGTCCATCACCGCCCGAAAGTCTCATTAAAGCCTCTGTTTCATCTAAAACAATATTTTTTGTAGATAAATAATGGTCTGTTTTCATGGCACGTTCCAGTAAAGACTCTAAATCTTTTTTGGTAAAAGCATTCAAAACATAAACTTGGCAACGGGATAATAATGCCGGAATAACTTCAAAACTTGGGTTTTCAGTCGTTGCGCCTATCAGAGTTATCCAGCCTTTTTCGACAGCAGCTAATAGGGAATCTTGTTGTGATTTGCTAAAACGATGAATCTCATCAATAAATAAAATAGGATTTCTTGCTGTAAACAATCCGCCACTTTGCTTTGCTTTTTCAATCACGTCACGAATGTCTTTGACACCAGAATTGATGGCGCTCAAAACATAAAAAGGACGCTTTGATTCTTGAGCTATTATTTGAGCCAACGTAGTTTTCCCCGTTCCTGGTGGTCCCCAAAAAATTAAGGATGGGATAATTCCTTTTGCAATTTGCTGTGTCAAAGATCCATTTGGCCCTACAAGGTGTAATTGACTGATGTAGTCTTCTAATTTTTGTGGTCGTATGCGTTCTGCAAGTGGTGCTTCCATCTTGCAAAATTACTGTTTTTTTTCAACCCTAAATGTTTCAATATTGCATAATTTTTAGGAGCTATTTCCAGCTGTGCACTATATCTTTTATATATCGTTAAAAAACGAGATATAAAAGGATGCCGTTTCCATCTGGGCTAGGGAATCTGATTAAATGAGTGTTTTTTGATTTAATATGACAAAATTGCATTAAATTGCTTTTGGTGAAGTTTTTGAATAAAACCATACATAAAACTTCAGGTTATACATGGAAAAACACTTTAAATTTACAAATGCGGTTCTTGCCATGCCACTTTTTTTTGTGCTATTGCTGTGGTTTATTTTTTGGATCGAAATCCGCTTTAGTTTGGACTTTGCGCAAAACGGCATTTATCCAAGAACTTTTTCAGGTCTGCAGGGTGTTTTTCTAAGCCCATTTATTCATGCGGATATAGAACATCTTTATAATAATTCTATTCCGTTATTGGTGCTTTTTTCGGCTTTGCAGTTTTTTTACGCAGAGCATTCGATTAAAATTATTGTGTACGGAATTTTAATTTCTGGATTTTTTACTTGGATTATTGGCAGAGATAATTACCATATAGGGGCAAGCGGATTAATTTATGTGCTTTTTAGTTTTATTTTTTTCAAAGGCATACAAACTAAATATAATCGCTTAGTAGCTTTGTCGCTTGCTGTGATAGTTGTGTATGGCGGCTTGGTTTGGTATGTTTTTCCGAGTCCAGAGATAATAGGGAATAAATCTATTTCTTGGGAAGGTCATTTGGGCGGTTTGCTTACAGGTTTTTTTCTTTCTTTAGTTTATAAAACTCCTGAGTATAAAAAAGTCATTAAGTATGAATGGGAACATCCAGATTTTGATGCTGCTTCAGATAAATTTATGCAACGCTTTGATGAAAATGGAAACTTTGTCAATCTCCCAAAAATTGAAGAAATAGTGGAGCAGCAGGAATTATCAAATTATTATACTTCTAATCATTTAGTAAATTATGAAATTGTTGCAAACGAAAAAAATGAATCAAAACTGGAGTCCTGATTCATTTTTTATTTGTGTATTTCGACTCCCTTCCCTTTGGGAAGGGTTGGGGATGGAATTAACTTCGCTGTCTTACCGCTTCATATAAAAAAGCACCACATGCTACAGAAACATTCAATGAACCAATTGTTCCAAACATTGGCAGCTTTGCTTTCTCATCTACGATTTTTAAAACAGAAGGGTTTACGCCTCTATCTTCGGATCCCATGATGATAGCTACTGGTTCGTTTAGTGCAATGTTATATATATTTTGGTCAGTCTTTTCAGTGGCAGCAACCGTTTTTATTCCACTAGCTTGCAAAAGGAATATAGCATCTTTTATGTGTTCTACTTTACAAATAGGAATGTTGAACACTGCGCCAGCAGACGTTTTTACGGTGTCTCCATTTACAGGAGCTGAACCTGCTTTCTGAACGATAATTCCGTTTACTCCAGTACACTCAGCGGTTCTGATTATCGCACCGAAATTACGCGCATCAGATATTTGATCCAAAATCAAAAACAATGGTGTTTTTCCGTTTTCAATTACTGATTCTATCAAAGTTTC
>JAGOJA010000143.1 GCA_017995345.1 Flavobacterium sp. | reverse complement strand
GCGTTTTTGAAAATTTTGGAGAAACAAGTATAAATAAAAATACCTGCAAATCCGAAATTTGCAGGTATTCTTTAAGATTGTGGAACTTTATAATATTATTCCTGAAATAGGTGGTGGGCGATGAGGGGTTCGAACCCCCGACCCCCTCGGTGTAAACGAGGTGCTCTGAACCAGCTGAGCTAATCGCCCTAATGCAATTTAGTAACTTATGTTTCCGTTATTGCGTGTGCAAATATACGACTAGAATTGGTATTTGCAAGTAAAAAAATAAAAAAAATTATAAAATTTCTGCAACAACAAAGGTGCTTCCGCCAATGTAAATGAAATCAGATTTTGTTGCGTTTTTTACAGCATTACGATAAGCTTCTGAAACAGAATTGTATACTTCTCCTTTTAGATCGAAAGAGGCTGCTTTTTGTTTTAGAATATGTGTATCTAGTCCTCGATAAATATTTGGTTTGCAAAAATAATAATGTGCTTTTTTAGGAAATAAAGGTAAAATTTCATCTAAATCTTTGTCATTTACTACTCCTAAAACAATGTGTAAAGTTATAAACTCTTCTTTTTGTATTTGATTTAAAACAATTTTCAGCCCGTTTTTATTATGTGCGGTATCACAAATAACTTTTGGAAATTCTTTCAATTGTTGCCATCTTCCTTGAAGCCCCGTATTTTTAACTACATGTAGTAAACCAGATTTTATATTTTCAGGAGTAATTTTAAATTTGGTCTTGTTCTTTAAAACAGTAATGGTTTGCAGTACTGTTTTTTTATTGTGTAGCTGATAATCGCCTATTAAATCCGAAGGATAGGTTTTTGAAATTAAATCAGAAGCAAAATAAATTTCAGAATTGCATGCTTCGGCTTTATCCAAAAAAACAGGTTTGGTTTCCGGAGTGTATTCTCCTATAATTACAGGGATGTTTGGCTTTATAATTCCTGCTTTTTCAAAAGCGATATCTTCAAGCGTGGTGCCTAAAAATTGTGTGTGATCTAATCCTATATTGGTAATAACCGAAACTAATGGTGTGATGATATTGGTGGCGTCTAATCTTCCGCCCATCCCCACTTCGATAATGGCTACGTTTACTTTTTCTTTGGCAAAATAATCGAAGGCTAAGCCAACGGTCATTTCGAAAAAACTCATGTCATTAGATTCAAAAAAAACTTTGTGCTCATGGATGAAATCAGTAACAAATTCTTCAGAAATATCTTTTCCGTTAATTTTGATTCGTTCTCTGAAATCCTTTAAATGTGGCGAGGTGTACAATCCAACTTTATAACCTGCTTCTTGAAGTATGGAGGCCAAAAGATGCGAAGTAGAACCTTTTCCGTTAGTTCCCGCAACATGAATACAATTTAATTTTTCTTGTGGATTATTAAGATGAGTTAGGAGTAAATGCGTGTTAGTTAAATCTTTCTTGTAGGCCGTTGTGCCTTGAAGTTGGTACATTGGGAGTTGATTAAACATCCAATTTATGGTTTCTTGGTAATTCATGAAGTCTATAAATAATAAAAAACTCAAAGATACTTGAGTTTTTATTGTTTATAGTAATGATTATTCGCTTATTTTAAAATTAACGGTTATAAAGCCAACTTGGGTTTCAGGTGCTTTAGAGTCTGGTTGCCATTTGTATTTTCGGGCTGTTGCTAATGCAGGTTCTACTAAACAGGGATTCGTGTTTGTTGTTCCTTTAGTGTATTTAGCAGCTATAACATTTCCATTCCTATTTACTGTAATCTGTACGACTACAGTTCCAAATTCGTTGCACTTTTGGACCTCTTTCCCTCTTGAGCTAATGCTTCGGCCGTTTAATCCCCAACCACTTCCGTTACCGCTTCCGCTTCCTGATCCATAATAACTGTTAGCGTAAGGGTTGCCATTTGGGCTTCCTTTATCACCTGCTATATTGTCATTTCCTTCGCCTCCTTGAGCCTTTCCATCAGATTTAGGGCCGTTTATTAGACTTGATAAAGCGTCAGAGGTGCTTTTTGAAGGTTTTGGGATTTCTTTTGGCTTTGGTTTAACTTCTTCTTTGGCCGTTTGTTTAGTGGGTTGGATTTTTTTGGCTTCCTTTATGACAACAGCCTCTTCGATATCTTGTGATAGAACATCATCATTACTAGCGGCGGCTTCTTTTGCAGCTGTAGCTTTTGGCGCTGATTGAATGGCTTCTGTAGGCTGTATGTTTCCAGACCCAAAGTCAGTTGTTCCAAAGTTGATGGCAATTCCATTTTCAGGTGGTGGATCTAGTGAAGTCAATCCTAAATAAAAGAATAAAACAAATAGAATCACAAAAATAATGGATGTGATTGCAAATGATTTTTTTTCCTCTTCTGTTTCTATATATTTCATTTAGAAAAATCTTTAAATGCAATAAAATTATTTAGGTCTTACCGCTAAAACTACCTTGATTTGGTTTCTGTTTGCAATGTCCAAAACATTGACTGCTTTTTCAATTGGTACTCCTTCTTCGGCTCTTAAGATAATAGCTTTGTCTTTGTCAGAAGTGAACAGGGATAATAATCTTGATTCTAATTCAGTTTCTGGAACGGGTTCTTTATCAATAAAAAACTCTAATTTCTTATTAATGCTTACTGCGATATTTTTATTACTATCTGTTTTTCCTTTTGCTTTTGGCAAAACTAAATCCAATGCGTTAGTGGTTACCATTGTTGATGTTAGCATAAAGAATATAAGCAATAAAAAGACAATGTCTGTCATGGACGACATGTTGAATTCAGCGCTAACTTTATTTCTTCCTCTTAAATTCATGATTATGCAGGGTCGTTTAATAAGTCTAAGAAGTCAACCGCATTGGCTTCCATTTGATGAACAATTTTATCTGTTTTTACCACTAAGTGATTGTAACCAACGTAAGCAATAATCCCGACAACGAGTCCAACAACGGTAGTTGTCATAGCGGTGTATATGCCTTCTGAAAGAGCGCCAACTTCTATCTGTCCGCCAGAGCTAGCCATCTTGTGAAACGCCTGAATCATACCAACAACTGTTCCTAAGAAACCGGTCATAGGCCCCGCTCCGGAGATAGTTGCAAGCATGCTTACATTTTTTTCAAGTTTATAAATTTCAAGTTTTCCCGCATTTTCAATGGCAGTATTTATATCGTCTAGAGGTTTTCCTATTCGTGAAATTCCTTTCTCGATTAATCTTGCAACTGGAGATTTATAGTGTGCGCAGATAATTTTTGCATTATCTATTCGACCGTTTTTAATGTTGTCTTTAATTTGTCCCATGAAGTTTATGTCAATTTTTGAAGCAGTATTTATTGCCATTAGTCGTTCAAAATATAGATATAAAGCGATGAAAAACATCAGAAATAAGGAAGTCATTATTATTTGACCAGCTAATCCCCCGCTAGTTAATAATTCAATAATTGATAAAGTTTTTTCGACAGGGACTGCATCGACTAGACTTTCTTGTGCAACAGATAAGCTATCCGCTTGTAACATTAGACTCATAGAAATATTATTTATTATGAAAACGCTAATATATTATAAAAATTGCTATTTTCTTAGATTAAAATATTCAATAGGAAGGTTTTGTTTGGGGGTGTTGATTTAAATTATAAAAAAAATATCAATTTAATGAATTTGTTGTGAATATAATGCATTAAACTAATTGATTTTAGTGTAATTGTGAACCAGAAAATTGTTTGTAAAACAAACTTACGTTAGCTGCTTCAATGCTATCTCAAAAGCAGTTGCACTAATATTTGTTTTATTTGGGTTCAAATTATGTGCTTTTTCAATCGCTTTTTTAATAGTTTCTGATGTGTCTTGAAAAATAGCTTCATCTGTCATTTGCACTTTCTTTTCCATGAAGTAAGCAAAAACACGAGCCATACCACAATTTGAAATGAAGTCAGGAATTAAACTCACTTTATGATCTACATCTTCCATAATTGGTCCAAAAAAGATCTCTTTGTCGGCAAAAGGAACATTCGCACCACAAGAAATTACTTCAAGACCGTTTGTAATTAAACTGTCAATTTGGGATTGTGTTACTAATCTGGAAGCGGCACATGGAGTAAATATTTCTGCACCAATTGCCCATATTTTTTGATTGATTTCTTCAAAAGGAATCATATTTTTAGCAACCAATTTGTTTCCGTCTTTGGCTAGGAATAAGGTTCTCATTTCTTCAAAAGTGAACCCGTCTTCGTTGATTAATCCACCGTCTCTGTCGAGAATGCCAATTATTTTAGCACCCATTTCGGCTAAGTAAAAAGCTGCAGCAGAACCTACGTTTCCAAAACCTTGCACGATTGCTTTTTTGCCTTTTACATCTCCACCATAAATAGTGTAATAATGGCGTACGGCTTCGGCAACGCCATAACCGGTAATCATATCAGCAACAGTATATTTTCTAGAAACATCTGGTGAAAATTTTGGGTTTTCAATTACTTTCACCACACCTTGACGCAATTGCCCAATTCTATTGATTTTGTCTGCTTCGGTAGGTTTAAAGTGACCGTTGAAAACGCCTTCTTGCGGATGCCAAACTCCGCATTCTTCCGTCATTGGAATTACCTCGTGAATTTCATCAACATTCAAATCACCACCGGTTCCGTAATAACTTTTTAATAGAGGGGAAACAGCTTTATACCAACGTTGCAAAACACCTTTTTTTCTTGGATCGTTTGGATCAAAATTAATTCCAGATTTAGCTCCGCCAATAGCAGGACCAGAAACCGAAAATTTTACTTCCATGGTTTTTGCCAACGACAAAACTTCATTCACGTCCAGCCCTTTTCTCATACGAGTTCCTCCACCTGCTGCACCGCCTCGGAGCGAATTAATGACTGTCCATCCTTCCGCTTCTGTTTCGGCATCTTTCCAATTAAAAATTATTTCAGGCTCTTTATTTTCGAATTTCTTTAATAAATCTTTCATTTATTGCGATATGTTTATTTTTGACAAATATAAAAAATAGAGCAATGTGAATTATGTATTTTTAGCTTTATTTTGGAGATTTTAAATAGGGGTAGTGTTATAGAGGTTGTTCAGTAAAAAAATATAATATTTGTTAAGTCGACACAATCTTTAGATTTTTACGATATTAATTCTCTACTAATTATGTTTTTCTTTAAACATTGGCTAAAATTACGAAAACGTTTGAAATTTAATTTTTAATAATTACTTTTGAAAAACAAATTTAAAAACAAATAACCTCATAAAAATATGGATTTCAATCTAACCGAAGAGCATTTAATGATTCAACAAGCCGCTAAAGATTTTGCTGTAGCAGAACTATTACCAGGTGTTATCGAAAGAGATGAGCTTTCAAAATTCCCTACTGAACAAGTCAAAATGATGGCGGAGCTTGGTTTTTTGGGAATGATGGTAGATCCTAAATATGGCGGTTCAGGTTTAGATAGTATTTCATATGTATTGGCAATGACTGAAATTGCAAAAGTTGATGCTTCGGCTGCTGTAATAATGTCAGTTAATAATTCGCTTGTTTGTGCTGGGATGGAGAAGTATTGTAACGAAGAGCAAAAAATGAAATATTTAGTTCCGCTTGCAAAAGGAGAAGTTATTGGTGCTTTTTGCCTGTCCGAGCCAGAAGCAGGAAGTGACGCTACATCTCAAAAGACAACTGCTATTGATATGGGTGATCATTATTTGTTGAATGGAACAAAAAACTGGATTACAAACGGATCAACAGCATCAACTTATTTAGTAATCGCGCAAACAGATGTGGAAAAGAAACACAAAGGAATTAATGCTTTTATTGTTGAGAAAGGCTGGGCAGGATTTGATATAGGACCAAAAGAAAAGAAAATGGGAATTCGTGGAAGCGATACCCATTCCTTACTGTTTACAGATGTAAAAGTTCCTAAAGAAAATAGAAT
>JAGOJA010000053.1 GCA_017995345.1 Flavobacterium sp. | reverse complement strand
TACTATTCTCGCAAAGATAAACTCCAAATCTTAAGTGCTGAATGGTAAATTACTACTTCGTTATGATTCGGATTTCATAACTCAAACTTTTCTTTTGAAAATATTCAACACAAAAAGTTGTTATTTAAATTATTCCTTTAACAAAATTTAACAGAGTTGATTGTTTGACTCTTTTTGGAGATAAATTTTAGCATTTATAGCTAAAAAAAACACTACTAATATGACAAAGTCGTAAAAAAAAAGAATTTTTATACCAAACAAATCGTTTTATTTTAACGCAAAAAACTAATAAACAAATAGTTGTATTTTTTTTTAATTTTTATTGATATTTAATCTAAATAAGCATTGTCAAACCAAAATCAGGTTTTATATTTGCATTATTATTTTTAATTATTCTAAATAAACAATCATGAGCAATCAAATTAGAATCCTTTTTATCTTATTATTTACATCCTTTTATATACAAGCGCAAGAAAGCGGAATCATAAAAGGGAAAATACTCTCGGCCGATGGATTTCCTCTTCCAGGCATAGCCATCAAATTAGGCAAAGAAGCAAAAACTACAAAAACAAATAGCAATGGCGAGTTTAATTTCATAAATTTCCCTACCGGAAACCACATCATCACTTTAGAAGGAAGTGGAATGAAGAAACAATCTAAGATGGTTAAAGTACTTGCCAATCAAATTAATTTCGTAGAGTTTCGATTAATCGAAGATATTACGACTTTAAAAGAATTAGTAATCAAAATTAAGCAAAGTCCAAATAAGAAAAAAGAAACTGTTTTATCTGGTTTGAATATAAAACCAATAGACTTACCGCAAAGCATTCAAATAATAGGACATCATGTTATAGAGCAGCAACAAGCAGTAAGAATGAGTGATGTAATCCGAAATGTGAATGGTGTATATGTAGGTTCCGCCCGCGGTGGTGCACAGGAATCATTTTGGTCTAGAGGTTATGATATGTCGACCAATAATATGTTTAAAAATGGTTTCCGTTTTAGCAGTGGTTCTATGCCTGAGGTTTCTTCTCTTGAAAGAGTAGAAGTTCTTAAAGGAAGTGCTGCCTTATTATTTGGAAATGTAGCTCCAGGAGGCATCTTGAATATGGTGACAAAAAAACCTTCTTTTAAAAGCGGAGGAGAAATTAGCATGCAAATGGGGAGCAACGCTTTCTACAAACCATCGATTGATATTTATGGTGCTTTAGACAAAAACATTGCCTACCGATTTACAGGTTCTTATGAAAACTCCGAAAGTTTTAGAGATGTGGTGAAAAAAGAACGTTATTACATTAATCCATCGGTACTTTTTAAAGCTAGCGACAAAACCGAAATTGTTTTGCAAGGGGATTATTTGCACGACAATTGGACACCTGATTTTGGAACGGGAATCATTGGAAAAACAATTGCTGCTATCCCAAGAAACACCTACTTAGGAGCTACTTGGTCAAACGGTCAAACAAGACAAGCCAGCGTTTCAGGACTAGCGAAACATGAATTTAATGACAATTGGAAACTAAACTTTAATAGTTCTTTTCAAAACTACGAAAGAACCTCAAAAGGAACGGAACGTGTACAACCAGCCGCTAATGGGGCTTGGAGTCGTCCATTGGGTCAAAACAAAAACTTAGAACAAATAATTGGTGAACAAATTAGCTTACAAGGTAATTTTACAACCGGAAAAATAAAACATCAACTATTTACAGGAGTCGATTTTGAAAATTCTTTTCTACAAGCGTATACTTTCACCTTTTCACCAAATACGTATGGTAATGGTAACATTTTTGACTTTGATAATTTTAATCAAGGTGGCGCAATACCTGAAGCTACAAATACTAAAATAGTAAAAACAGATACCAACCGTTTTGGAATCTATGCACAAGATTTAATTTCACTAACTGACAAATTCAAAGTATTGGCAGGAATCCGTTGGTCATGGCAGGAAGCTCAGGCAAATACACATGATTTAACTAAAAATCCTGTTGTAATTAAAGAAGATGCAAAACGCATCGACCAAGCCTTTACTCCCAAGTTAGGTTTAGTGTACCAGCCTACAAAAGACATGTCTTTATTTGCGAGTTACTCGAATTCATTTACTCCAAATACAGGAACAACAGTAGATCTAAAAGTAATTAAACCATCGATAATAGACCAATATGAATTGGGAATCAAGAAAGATTACTGGAGAGGATTATTGAGTACTAATGTTACTTTGTACCAAATTGAAAACACTAATTTAGCACAAACTGCTGAATTTAAAGCCGATGGATCAAGTAATACAGATTCAAGTATAAAAGTCTTAAGCGGATCAACAAAAAGTAAAGGAGTAGAACTGGATATTACAGCTCGCCCTACAGATGGATTAAGCATCATTGCAGGATATAGCTACAACGATATGCGCTACACCAAAACATCTGGACTTCAAGGAAGTTTTATTGTAGGAGATCGCTTGGCAAGAACACCTGCTAATACTGCAAATTTAAGTTTCTTTTACACTTTACAATCAGGGTTATTAAAAGGTATATCTGTAGGCTCATCAGCAAATTACATCGGAAAACGTGTAGGCGGATGGAACAACCAATATAAAGCTACAGAACCTAATGGAATATTCGATAGAGAAATTCCATTGGAAGCCTACACTACAATAGACGTATCAGCAGGTTATGCATGGGGTAAATTTTCTATCTTATGCAAACTATCAAATGCAACAAACGAATTGAATTATACTGTTCATGAAAACTACAGTGTAAACCCTATTGCT
The DNA here is from genome assembly GCA_017995345.1 of Flavobacterium sp. Classification (GTDB taxonomy): domain Bacteria; phylum Bacteroidota; class Bacteroidia; order Flavobacteriales; family Flavobacteriaceae; genus Flavobacterium. The sequence goes on along the minus strand of JAGOJA010000053.1, from coordinate 15,952 downwards.
CCTCGCCAAGTTATGACTTCTTTAAAATATAAATTCTAAAATTGCACATTGGCTCCATTTTATCCAAAGCTTTTTCTGTTCCTTTCCTTTTTGAAAAGCAGAAAAAGCTTTGGTTTTTTTTAGCAAAATAAAATCCCATCTGTTTTACAAGAGATGGGATTTTAAATTTATAAAAGATTTAGCTGTTATTTCAATCCAGCCAAACTTTGCTCAATCGTTGTGATTTTTGCCAAAGCATCAGCTTCTTTTTGTCTTTCGTTTGCCAAAACTTTTTCAGGCGCACCAGCTACAAATTTCTCGTTTGCCAGTTTGTTTTGAACAGATTTCAAGAATCCTTGCGTATATACCAACTCAGCGGTCAGTTTAGCAATTTCAGCTTCTACATCAATATTTCCAGTTATTGGAATGAAATACTCATTCGATTTTACTCGGAAAGATAATGCGCCTTCTACCTTGTCTGAAACATATTCTAATGCAGTGATATTCCCTAATTTAGTTACCACCGCATCAAAATAAGTAGAAGCGTTGTCATTGTTTACTATTTTCAATTCAATCGTATCTTTGAAAGGAATATTCTTGTCTTTACGAATCGTTCTGATTCCAGAAATCACTTCAATTGTATTTTCAAAATCAGCAATTAAACGGGCGTTAAACGGTTTCATTTCTGGCCAAGTCGAAACGATTAAGGCTTCTTCCGTCCTTCTTTCGGCTATTATTTGCCAGATTTCCTCAGTCAAGAACGGCATAAACGGATGCAATAATTTCAAGTTGTTCTCCAGCATTTCTATCGCTTTCGCAAAAGTCACGCTGTCAATTGGTTGTTGGTATGCTGGTTTTATCATTTCTAAAAACCAAGAACAGAAATCGTCCCAAACCAATTTGTAAATTCCCATCAAAGCATCTGAAATTCTATATTTTTCAAAATTGTCTTCAATTTCTAAAAGCGTTTGTTGCAACTTCGCTTCATACCATTCAATCGCCACTTTAGACGATTCGGGCTGTGAAATAACATCCGAAACTTCCCAACCTTTTATCAATTTGAAAGCATTCCATATTTTATTGGTAAATGCTTTTCCTTGGTTACACAATTCTTCATCAAACATAATATCGTTTCCTGCAGAAGCGCTCAAAAGCAATCCCACACGAACACCATCGGCTCCAAATTTCTCAATCAAATCTAAAGGATCAGGCGAATTCCCCAATGATTTAGACATTTTTCGTCTTTGTTTGTCCCGAACCAAACCAGTCAAATACACATTTGTGAATGGTTTTTTTCCTGTGTATTCATATCCTGCAATAATCATTCGGGCAACCCAGAAAAACAAAATATCCGGACCCGTTACTAAATCATTTGTTGGATAATAATATTTAAAATCTTCACTTTCGGGATCCATTATGCCGCCAAAAACCGACATTGGCCACAGCCAAGAAGAAAACCAAGTATCTAAAGCATCAACATCTTGTCTTAAATCTTTTGTTTCAAGTTTCGAGTTAGAGGTTTTAACTTGTGCTAATTTTAGTGCTTCTTCGATCGATTCAGCTACTACAAAATCTTCTTTTCGCTCACCGTAGAAATAAGCAGGGATTTGTTGTCCCCACCATAGTTGACGAGAGATATTCCAGTCACGAATGTTATTTAACCAGTGCGCGTATGTATTTTCAAAACGTTTTGGGTGTAATTTGATATCACCATCAACCAATACGGATTGGATTGCTGGTTTTACTAAATCTTCCATTTTCAGGAACCATTGGTCCGATAATCTTGGTTCGATAACTGCTTTAGTTCTTTCAGATGTTCCCACTTTATTCATGTGAATTTCTGTTTTAACTAAAGCTCCGATTGTTTCCAATTCTTTTGCGATTTCCTCACGAACTACAAAACGGTCCTTACCTTGATAATGCAATCCAAAACTATTCATCGTTGCATCTTCGTTAAAGATATCAATGATTTCAAGATTGTGTTTCTCGCCAAGAGTCTTGTCGTTCATATCGTGCGCCGGAGTCACTTTTAAACAACCCGTCCCAAATTCGATATCCACATATTCGTCTTCGATAATAGGAATTACACGACCACAAATAGGCACAATCGCTTTTTTACCATTCAAATGAGAAAAACGTTCGTCATTTGGATTAATACAAATGGCGGTATCTCCAAAAATAGTTTCCGGACGTGTGGTAGCAATCGTCAGAAAGTCTTCGCTTCCTTCGATTTTATATTTTAAGAAATACAATTTTCCTTGTTGCTCTTCAAAAATCACTTCTTCGTCAGACAAAGTGGTTTTGGCTTCCGGATCCCAGTTGACCATTCTATATCCACGATAAATCAATCCTTTGTTATATAAATCTACAAAAGAACGAATTACTGATGCTGACATATCAGGATCCATGGTGAACTTAGTGCGTTCCCAGTCACAAGAAGCTCCAAGCTTTTTCAATTGCTCCAAGATTACACCACCGTATTTGTCTGTCCATTCCCAAGCATGCGCTAAAAATTCTTCGCGGGTTAAATCATTTTTGTTGATTCCTTCCGCTTTCAATTTAGCAACTACTTTGGCTTCGGTAGCTATCGATGCGTGATCCGTGCCTGGAACCCAACAAGCGTTGAATCCCTTCAGACGCGCTCTTCTTATTAATACATCTTGAATCGTATTGTTCAACATGTGTCCCATGTGCAAAACTCCCGTAACATTTGGAGGAGGAATTACAATGGTATAAGGTGTTCTCTGATCTGGCTCCGAATGAAAATAATTATTTTTCATCCAGTAGTCATACCACTTATTTTCAATAGTTTTAGCGTCAAATTGTGCGGGAATAGTCATTTTATTGTGGGTCATTTAATCATTAAATTCAATTGTTTGTTGGTTTAGTTAAGCAAATAACTAGATCAACAAATAAACTTTTAGACTTTGGTCTGATATTTGTCATTGTAATTGGGAACAAAAGTAAATAATTAAGTACATTATAAAAAGAGAATTAAAAATTTGTGGATTAATTAAAAGAAAGTATCTTTACTTTTATAAATTTTAAAAATGAAAAAAATGAAAAAAATAATAGCTTTATTCGCATTCGCATTAATCAGTAGTATTAGTTCTGCCCAGAATGGTCCTAAAATTGAGTTTGCTGCTAAAGACAACACAATTGATTACGGAAAAGTTACTAAGAATGAAAATGGTGCTCGCGATTTTATTTTTACAAATACTGGTAATGCTCCTTTGATTATCACTAATGTTTTATCTACATGTGGTTGTACCGTTCCTACGAAACCAACTGAACCAATCATGCCAGGAAAAACAGGAAAAATTACAGTAAAATATAATATGGCTCCTGGACCTATTAGAAAAACGTTAACTGTCGAGTCAAATGCAGTAAATTATGATGGTGGAAGAGTTGCCCTGAAAATTAAAGGAGAAGTAATTTCCAACTAAATAGTATTGATTAAACAAAAACGCTTCTGTAAAATTATTCAGAAGCGTTTTTTTTTGTTACAAAATATCATCCAATTGAAACTTGAATTTTAAAATTTCATTACCCCGTTCGACTTCCAAAGTAATCCATTTCACTCCCTCTGATTTAAATAGCGTGTTAATTTCTTGTAAAGAGTATTTATAAGCAGGATTCTTATTTATCAAAATGATGACATCTCCTTTTTGCAATCCTGCGATGGCTGCTGGTGAACTTTCCCGAACATTAGCAATTTCGTATATTGGTTTTAATAGAAACTTATATTTAAAATCTTTTTTCTTATCAGCCTCGGAGTCAAATGCATTTTTAGACAAGGGTACTGTTTCAAGGCGTACAGTTTCTTGAATCCATTGCAACCCTTTATGCTGAATTTCTACCCCACTTTTATTGTAACCAAAAGGAGAATTGTATTCACTATTTTTCTTTAGATACATTTTTCTATTTTGGTAATCAAAAATGACATCAAATCTTCTAATAATTTCACCCCCTACTGATCCCATCCGATCTGCTACCATGGTAACGTTTTTAATTGAACTCGAGTCAGGAAAGGCCACTACAGGATTATTAAATTCAAATTTAGACATCTCAAACTTTTGAATTCTGGCTCTTTTCCCTTCTACGTCACCACTAAAACCTCTTCCTAAAAAATCATTGAAATTTTTTGATGGAGCTTTAATCTGTTCTGAACGATCTTGAAAGAGCCATACCGCATCACTGTTTCCTGTATCAATCAATAATTTTACTGGTACTTCCGTGTTATTCAAAACCACCTTGCTTTTTAAATAAGGTTTGGATTTTTCTATAGTAATAGGAATAACACTATATCTTTTTTCTGCTTTTATTCTGTTCTTGTTATTGTCTTTATAAACGATGATTCTTTTTTTTCTGTAATTAATTTCGACTAAATTATCTCTAAAAAACTGAAAACCAATAATTCCATTCACTGGGATTCCTATATGAGACGATAAATTAAATTCTGGATCTAAAACAATATAAAACATGTGATTCCTGTATTTCATACTGCCAAACTCCAGTACGTTATTAGTCGATTTTAATCCTTCTACCGCTTCCTGACTCCCCAAACCTCTTAAAAACACCTTTTCAGTATTAAAATAATGAACTTCTTTTTTCTCCTCTAAACTAAATAATATAGTCTCTTCTACACCGGAATCTAATAAAAAGTTCAATTCGACCCCATTAACTTTTATGGGAACAAATACCAAGTTGTTTATCAATTTAAAAGGCACGCTGACTTTATTCACCTCTTTTTCAAACTGAAATCCTTCTTGTGCCGAAATGGAAACCATCGAGAATACTATGAAAAACAAAATCGCCATCCTTTTCATTTATATTGGTTTTTTAAAAACAATAAAATTAGCAAACAAAAGCATCATTTAGGCAACATATGCATGTAATAATTGTGATAAATTTGGAAAAAAATTGCAAATTTGTAATTCAACAATTAAGACTATGCCAAAAATATCGAACAAAGGCAAAATAATGCCTGAATCACCAATACGAAAATTGGTTCCATACTCCGAAATCGCTAAGAAAAAAGGACATAAAGTATACCATTTGAACATTGGTCAACCAGATGTAAAAACGCCAGAAGTTGCCATGAATGCGGTTAAAAATATAGATTTAACTATTTTAGAATACAGTCATTCAGCAGGAAATGAAAGCTACAGAAAAAAACTATCAGCCTATTATACCAATCAAGGTATTCCAGTAAATATTGAGGACATTATCATTACTACCGGAGGATCAGAAGCATTGATGTTTGCCATGGGAAGCACGATGGATCAAGGAGACGAAATTATTATTCCAGAACCATTTTATGCGAATTACAATGGGTTTTCAACCGCTTCAGGCGTTACTGTAGTTCCTGTAATTTCGACAATTGAAACCAGTTTTGCTCTTCCAGCTGTAGCCGATTTTGAAAAACTGATTACTCCAAAAACAAAAGCGATACTTATTTGTAATCCAGGCAATCCAACCGGTTATTTATATTCTAAAGAAGAAATCATGCAACTGGCTGCATTAGTCAAAAAACATGATTTATTCTTGATTTCTGACGAAGTATATCGTGAGTTTACTTATGATGGTGATATTCATTATTCAGTAATGAATGTTCCAGGTCTTGAAGAACATGCCATCATGATTGATTCAGTTTCAAAAAGATACAGTATGTGTGGCGCCAGAATAGGATGTATTGTTTCTAAAAACAAGGAAGTGATGACTACTGCAATGAAATTTGCGCAAGCAAGATTAAGCCCACCAACTATTGAACAAATTGCAAGCGAAGCTGCTCTAGATACTCCTCAAAGTTATTTTGACGAAGTAATTTCAGAATATAGAGAACGCAGAGATACTTTGATTGAAGAATTAAATAAAATAGAAGGCGTACTTGTAAGCAAGCCAAAAGGTGCTTTTTATTGTATTGCACAACTCCCTATTGACAATGCTGATGCTTTTGCACAATGGCTTTTAGAAAGTTATGACTTGAATAGCGAAACTGTAATGGTAGCACCAGCAGCAGGTTTTTACTCGACTCCAGGAATGGGGTTAAATCAGGTTCGAATCGCTTATGTATTGAAGAAACAAGACTTGATTAGTGCAGTACGAATACTAAAAGCAGCAATTCCTATTTATAATGCAACCCTAACAATGGCATAATTAGAAACATATAGTTCGATTTACTTATTGTGCACATAAAATCATTTTATAAGAGGCAAAAACGAATTCGTTATTGCCTCTTGTTTTTAAAATTTACACACAAGTGAGAATAGGCTGTAGAACCTATAAACTCGTCTTAAATAGTAGGAGCGATAGAAATTCTTTAATTTTTATTATTTATCTTTACCGCTTAAATGTTTATACGAACAATAATAGTTGCTTTTAATGATAAAAAACGAAGAATTTCAAGACGAAATAGGAGACAATCATGTTAGTTTATCCGCAAAAAATCCAGTAAGAGCTGATGCTTTTGACATTACTGATGATGAAAAAATTGAAAAAATAAAAGAAGACGTTGAAAGTATTCTACATACACTTGGAATGGACTTGACAGATGATAGTTTAAAGGGCACTCCAAATCGTGTTGCTAAAATGTTTGTCAAAGAAATTTTTGGAGGATTAAACCCTGCAAAAAAACCAAAAGCTTCCACGTTTGACAATAATTATAAATACGGTGAGATGTTAGTGGAGAAAAACATCATCGTATATTCAACCTGCGAACATCATTTATTACCAATTATAGGAAGAGCCCATGTTGCTTATATCTCTAACGGAAGCGTTATTGGTTTGTCTAAAATGAACCGTATTGTAGAATATTATGCTAAAAGACCTCAGGTTCAAGAGCGTTTAACAATGCAAATTGTTCAAGAGTTACAATTAGCTTTGGGTACGGATGATGTAGCTTGTGTGATTGATGCCAAACACCTTTGCGTAAATTCAAGAGGAATCAGCGACATTGAAAGCAGCACTGTAACCTCCGAATTTGGTGGAAAATTTAAAGATAGTGTAACTCGCAGAGAGTTTTTGGATTATATTAAATTAGAGACCAAGTTCTAAATTAATTTAATCGTCATTTACCAACAATCCCTAGCCCTGATTGAAGCGGAAATCCTTTTTATTTTTTCTTAAAAATAAAAAGATTGAAGTAAAAAGCAGGAAACAGCTCCAAAAAAAAGAAAAAAATGCCTTTATACAAAACGCAAAATCTAAAAATATACAATTCTCTTTCGGGAGAAAAAGAAGTTTTCACACCTATTCATGAAGGAAATGTTGGCATGTACGTTTGCGGACCTACGGTTTACAGCAATGTACACCTAGGAAATGTGCGTACCTTTATGTCTTTTGACGTAATTTTCAGGTATTTTTTGCATCTGGATTACAAAGTGCGTTACGTTAGGAACATTACTGACGTGGGGCATATTGTGGATGATGTAGATGAAGGTGAGGATAAAATTGCTAAAAAAGCACGTTTGGAACAGCTGGAACCCATGGAAGTAGTGCAACGTTATACCGTTGATTTTCATGATATTTTAAATAAATTTAATTTTTTACCGCCAAGTATTGAACCCACTGCAACGGGTCATATTATTGAGCAGATAGAAATTATCAAAACCATTATTGATAAAGGAATTGGTTATGAAGCCAATGGATCTGTTTATTTTGATGTGGTAAAATTCAATGAAAAGAATCATTACGGCAGATTAAGCGGCCGAAATATTGAGGATATGCTTACCAATACCCGTGATCTTGACGGACAAAGTGATAAGAGAAATCCACAGGATTTTGCACTTTGGAAAAAAGCAGAAGCACAACATATCATGCGTTGGCCTTCACCATGGAGCGATGGATTTCCGGGATGGCACTTAGAATGTACAGCAATGAGTACTAAATATTTAGGTAATCATTTTGATATTCACGGTGGTGGAATGGACTTAAAATTCCCGCATCATGAGTGTGAAATTGCACAAAATGAAGCTTGTACTGGTCAAACTCCAGTTAATTATTGGCTGCATACCAATATGTTGACTTTGAACGGTAAAAAAATGGCTAAATCTACTGGAAATAATATCTTACCAAGAGAAATATTAACTGGAGAAAACTCGATTTTAAGTAAAGCTTTTTCAGCATCGGTTGCACGATTTTTTATGTTACAAGCGCATTACAGAAGTATTCTTGACTTTTCTGACGATGCCATTGTTGCCGCAGAAAAAGGATACAAACGATTGATGGAAGCCGTGAATGCATTGAAAGACATTCCTGCAGACTCAAAAAGTACGATTGACATTCCTACATGGATACAATTGTGCTATGATGCTATGAATGATGATTTTAATACTCCTATTTTAATTGCTCAATTATTTGAAGGTGTTCGTTTTATCAATTTATTGAAAGAAGGAAAAGAGACATTGAATACCGAGGATTTAAAATCTTTCGGAAAGGTGATGAATGCATTTGTCTTTGATGTTTTAGGACTAGAGGACGAAAAAGTTTCAAACAGCAATAACGATAAATTAGAAGGTACGGTTACTATGCTTATTGAAATGAGAAAGCAAGCCCGCGAGAACAAAAATTTCGCCTTGTCTGATCAAATTAGAGATCAATTGATAGCTTTAGGGATTCAACTAAAAGATGGGAAAGAAGGAACAACATTTAGTGTTCAATAATCCGTTTTTAGTAATCAACAAAGGATTCTAAATTATAACTATTAAAATATGATTTCAAAAATCCTCATATTTCCTTTTTTACTGGTAGTACGGTTTTATCAAGTTGCCATTTCACCATTCACACCAGCAGCTTGTCGCTTTGAACCGACTTGCTCTTCCTATATGATTGAGGCGTTGCAAACTCACGGCTTATTTTATGGCGGATTTCTAGGCATAAAGCGCATTTTTAGTTGTCATCCTTGGGGAAAAACGGGCTATGATCCGGTACCGAAGAAATCTTGCGATCACAAAGATTAGCTTATTTAACACGAATTTTACTTTTAATCTCTATTTTTACTTAAAATATATAAAATACACTACATGACACACGCTTTAAACATCGTTTGGAATCCATCAGAAGGAATCGATTTAGGCTTTTTTATTATTCGATATTACAGCTTAATGTTTGTAATTGCTTTTGGATTAGGTTGGTATATTATGAAAAAAATCTTCGAACGAGAAGGTGAATCAATAGAAAAACTAGACACTTTATTCATTTGGACTGTATTAGCAACTTTAATTGGTGCGCGTTTGGGACACGTTTTCTTTTACGATTGGGAATATTACCGCAATCATTTATTGGAAATTCTTTTACCTTTCCGTTTTTCACCAAATTTTGAATTTACTGGATTTCAAGGATTAGCGAGTCATGGTGCTGCAATTTCTATAATCATTGCTATGTACTTCTACAGCAAAAACATCTTAAAAAGACCTCAGTTATGGATATTAGACCGCGTAGTTGTTCCTGTAGCAAGTGGTGCTATTTTTGTGCGTTTGGGGAACTTTTTCAATTCGGAAATTATTGGTCATGAAACCACTTCTCCTTTTGGAATAAAATTCATCAAAGATCATTTCAGTCCGATGGATGCTGTTAATGCCACGCAAATAGCAAATCCTAAAGATGCCTATACAGCCATTGCAACAGATCCTAAGTTTGCCGCTTTATTAGAACAAGTTCCAGCAAAACATCCCACTCAACTGTATGAAGCATTTTGTTATATTTTCGTTTTTGCAATCTTATTTTTCTTGTATTGGAAAACAGAAAAAAGAAAATATCCTGGATTTCTTTTTGGACTGTTTTTGGTTCTTTTGTTTACAGTGCGTTTTATCGTGGAATCCGTTAAGGAAAGTCAAGGTGGTTTTGAAAGCGCTTTAGGTTTGTTTTCAACAGGACAATGGCTTAGTATTCCTTTTATACTTATAGGACTCTATTTTGTTTTTAGAGCAGAAAAAGAAACAACAAATTAGAAAAAAATTCAGTACTTATACTAAAAAAGCGTTACCTATATCAAAGTAGGTAACGCTTTTTTTTATAGCTTCTAGAAAAGCGATAATAGTCTAAAACAGTGCGTAGTATTCAGTAAAATAATTTAAAATACTGCAACTGAGTCTTTATTTTTGATATAGTAACGATTGATTTACTTCAAAAGAAATACTGTTATCGTCATTTACAAAATATTTTAATAAAACTTCTCCCCAAATTTCACCATCACTAAAGTCAGCGATAATCCATCTGTGATTTAAAACTTTTACTTTATTGATAATGAATTTATTTGCCCCAATCTGATCTTGACCAGTATACGGATTTCCTTTTGGGTTCGAGTTGTTATCCAACAATTTTTCAGTCACGTACGGAATTAATTGCTCGTATTGAATTGTTTTCTCTGAACTTCCAGAATCAAAATAATTTTGAGCATTCTCATTTTTGGCCAAAGAAAAATAGTTGGCATCAGCTAACTGATTCACAACTACACTCAAGCTATCGCGTAATTTTTTTGTGGTTTTTTCATACCTCGTTTGTTCAAATGCAACCTGTTTACTTAAGAACATGTAAGTAAAAACTGTTGTAAGTACAGCAAGAATAGTAAGGTAAAGAGATAATGATTTTTTCATGTAGGTAAATTAAATTGTAATTTCTAAATTATCGTATGCTAGGAAAACATTTTCTGGAAGTCTTTTTTGAACCTCTTCATGAAATCCCATAATATGACTAATATGAGTGAGATAGGTTGTTTTTGGTTGCACCAAAGTTATAAAATCTAATGCTTCTTTCAAATTGAAATGCATATCATGAGGCTCTTCCCGTAAAGCATTTATAACCAATACTTTTAGGTTTTTCAATTTTTCTATTTCACTTTTTTCAATCGTTTTCACATCAGTTAAATAAGCAAAATCATCAATTCTATACCCAAAAACCTGAAGATTTCCATGCATTACATCAATAGGAATTACCATTTTATTCCCAAGAGGAAATGGTTGATTATTGATAACTTCAATTGTTTCAACAGAAGGAGCTCCTGGGTATTTATTTACAGTTTCAAAAACATATTCAAAACGTCTTTTGATATTATCTATAACCCTTTGATGTGCATAAATTGGGATTTTTCCCTGTTTAAAATTAAACGGACGAATATCATCTATTCCTGCCGTATGATCTGAATGTTCATGTGTAAACAAGATCCCCTCCACTTTCTGGCAATTTGACGAGAGCATTTGCTGTCTGAAATCAGGGCCGCAATCAATAACAAAAGAATAATTCTCCCAGGAAACCCAAACAGAAACCCTTAGTCTTTTATCTTTAAAGTCAGTGCTTTTACATACAGGATGATTACTCCCTATAACGGGAATCCCTTGTGATGTGCCAGTTCCTAAAAAATATACCTTCAATATTTATTGCTTTTCTTTGCAAAAATAGGATTAATTCCCTTTCATTAGAAACCTATTTCATTAACTTTGCAAAATATTAGCCATATTAAAAGAAAATGGATACAGAAATAAAATTAAAAGGTGATCGAATCATCGAACAAATCCCCTCAATTAAAGATAAAGCACTCCGTATCAATTTGAACGAAAACATCTACGGAACTTTTGCAGAAATTGGTGCTGGACAGGAAACTGTAAGACATTTTTTTAGATCTGGCGGGTCATCAGGAACAATTGCAAAAGCGATGTCAGCCTATGATAAAGACTTTAGCGATGCTGTTTATGGTATTGAAGGAGATGGTCGTTACGTAACCGAAAGCCGACTAAAAAAGATGCTTTCTCATGAAGTAAATTTAATAGAAAAAAGATTGAGTAGAGAAAAACATCCTAACAAAATGTTTTTTAGTTATGCCAATACTGTAGCTACTATTGATTTTGCAAAACAATTCAAAGGACATGGATGGGTTGGTATTAGTTATCAAATTGAGCCAGATGAGGATTATAACGAAATCATTCTTCACATTCGATTTAAAGAAACTGATGTCCGTTTGCAACAAGAAACACTCGGTATTCTTGGTGTAAACTTAATTTACGGAGCCTTTTACAAATACAATGATCCTAAACGATTGTTGCGCTATTTATACGACCATTTAGATAAAGATCAATTAGAAATAGATACTATTAATTTCTCCGGACCACGTTTTGCTGATGTTGACAATCGTTTGATGAGTTTACAATTAGTCAAAAACGGAATGACCGATGCCGTGATGTTTAATCCTGATGGAAAAAACATACTTCCTGCAGCTATATTATACAAAAAAAACATTCTTGCTTTTAGAGGTAGTTTTCGTCCAGTTACAAAAGTGAACATGGATATGTATGAGAAATCATTAAAAATGTTCCTTAAAGAAAACAAAGTTGAAAAAGAAAACACACTCGTAATCTTTGAAATTACCTTATCCAACTTACGCTCAGATGGTGAAATTGATGAAAGAGATTTCATGGATAGAGCTGAATTACTTTGTGGATTAGGGCAAACGGTAATGATCTCTAATTTTCAAGAATATTATAAAGTGGTGGAGTATTTTTCTAATTACACCAAAGCCAGAATGGGACTAGGCATGGGTGTGAATAATTTAGTAGATATTTTTGATGAAAAATACTATCGCCATTTAAGTGGTGGAATTTTGGAAGCCTTCGGTAAATTATTTTATCGTGACATGAAAGTTTTCTTATATCCAATGTTAGATGAACATGGTGATATTATAACTTCTGAAAATTTAAAAGTACATCCTAGAATGAAAGAATTATATAAATTCTTTAAATTCAACGGAAAAGTAGTTGATATTGATGATTACGATCCTACTATTCTAGAGGTTTTCTCTCGTGAAGTACTTAATATGATTAACCATGGTAAACCAGGCTGGGAAAGAATGCTTCCAACTGGTATTGCCGAAATCATAAAAGAGCATCAACTATTTGGTTATGATCCAAATAAAGTCTTGAAAGAAAGTAATTCGTAAATAGTCATCCGTTTTTAGTGTTCAGGTGCCAATTCTGATAACTATCAAAATCAGTCGTTAAATTTCGATTTAAATTATAAAGCAAAGTCCAGAATTGACGATATATAACATCACAATTCTGGACTTGTTTGTTTGTCATTCTTTAATTGTGTTTCTGTATACTTATTCGCAGTAACTGAACACTTATTTTAGTATCTGAGCGGCATGCTCCTTGGTTTTTACTTTTTCAATTACCTCATCGATAATTCCGTTTTCGTCAATTACAAAAGTGGTTCTGTGGATGCCATCGTATTCGCGGCCCATGAATTTCTTTGGTCCCCAAACACCAAAGGCCTGAATTACTGATTTGTCTTCATCGGCCAATAATGGAAAAGGAAATTCGTATTTATCTTTGAATTTGGCTTGTGTTTTTACTGAATCGGCACTTACTCCTAACAACGCATAATTATTGGCTTGAAATCGCTCGAAATTATCTCTTAAATCACAAGCTTCAGCAGTACATCCTGGCGTATTTGCCTTTGGATAAAAGAAAACTACTAATTTTTTCCCTTTATAATCAGCAAGTTGATGCATTTTCCCGTCTTGGTCAAGACCAGCGAAATTAGGGGCCTTGTCTCCTTTTTTTAATGTTATCATTATGAATATTTTCTAATTGTTTGAATTGAAATAGAATTTTGCTATTCCCATCGAAATTGGTTTTCTTTACCAATCAAATTTACTGAATAATGAATAAACAAGAACGTGTAACGTTTGTTATAAATACGTTAAAAGAATTATACCCTACGATTCCAGTTCCCTTGGACCATAAAGATCCGTATACGTTGTTGATTGCTGTTTTACTTTCGGCACAATGTACGGACGTTCGCGTGAACCAGATTACACCTTTACTTTTTGCCAAGGCTGATAACCCATACGATATGATCAAAATGTCTGTCGAGGAAATTAAAGAAATTATTAGGCCTTGTGGGCTTTCGCCAATGAAATCAAAAGGAATTCACGGTTTATCCCATATCTTAATTGATAAACACGGCGGCAAAGTACCGCAAAGTTTTGAGTTTTTAGAAGAACTCCCGGCTGTAGGTCATAAAACAGCTAGCGTGGTCATGTCACAAGCTTTTGGAGTGCCCGCTTTTCCTGTTGACACACACATTCATCGCTTGATGTACCGATGGAATTTGACTAATGGAAAAAATGTAGTTCAAACCGAAAAAGATGCTAAACGCCTTTTTCCAGAGGAAAACTGGAACGACTTGCACCTTCAAATTATTTGGTACGGAAGAGAATATTCGCCTGCTCGAGGCTGGGATTTAGAAAAAGACATTATTACCAAAACCATTGGCAGAAAAACAATAATTGACACTTATTATAAAAAGCAAAATGGCGAGAAATAAAAAACCACTGATTCTATTGAGGATCAGTGGTTTTTTGTCAGTATCGAATTCAAACAGAGAAGTTGATTTATTTAAGAATCAAGCGCATTTTAATTAGATATAATTTCGAAACTCTTATTGTCTATTTTCATTATGGTCAACGCTTGAGAATAGCTTAATAAAAAAGAAATTGTTTCTTTACTTGGTTTCATCATCTGAGGAACCAATGATTTTTTTGAGTAAGTTTTTGCCATATAGTAATAGATTTTTGTTTTCTATTACAACGCAGCAAATTTCAAGATATTGTTAATTGGTTAAAACAATTTGGTGTTTATCTATTACTTTTCTCAAATTCATCAAAGCATAACGCATTCTCCCTAAAGCGGTATTGATGCTCACTCCTGTCGATTCCGAAATTTCTTTAAAACTCATATCTTGATACATTCGCATCACCAAAACCTCTTTTTGATCAGCTGGAAGTTCTTCTATTAATTTTTTTAAATCCATTTCAACCTGTTCCGATATTATTTTATTTTCTATCGTCAAGGAATCATCAGACATAATAGAGAAAATAGAAAATTCCTCCGTTTCTCTGAACATTGGCATTTTTTTAGTTTTTCGGTAATGATCAACAACTAAATTATGGGAAATACGCATTACCCAAGGTAAAAACTTTCCTTCTTCATTATAAGAGTTGGATTTCAAGGTTTTTATGACTTTGATAAAAGTGTCTTGAAAAATATCATTGGTAATATCTCTATCTGGGATTTTAGAATAAATAAATCCATAGATTTTTGACTCATGCCTTTTTATTAGTTTAGCTAAGGCATCCTCATTACCTGCGACATATTCCTTAACTAATGACGCGTCTGGAAGTGGTGTATTAACCATAATTATACTTTTTAGTTTTTAATTAAAATTGGAGAGTTTTCTCTAAAAAGTAGTTTTCTATTATAGGCTAAAGTGTATTTAGGTTTGTTAAGTTTTCAAATTTAACCAATTATTGTTTTAATATGCAAGTAAAATTAATCAAAATTAACATATCAAGATTAACATTTGTTAAAATTTTACTTCTTTTCTTCACATTTACTACAAATAACATGCCGTAGGATAATCAAAAATAGTTTGTATAAATAAATTCTGATTATTCGTGAAATAGCATCCAACCTATTTCTAGCTTCATTTTTTTTTATCTAAGAGTGTTGATAAAAAATAGCGTATTCATAATTGAAGGTGACTCTTGCGTAAAATTTTAAAAAGAAGTTTAAAAAACAAAACACCTGTTTTTACTTGAAATCAATGCCAAAATTATTTATTTTTTAGAAAAATAAACCATTAAACCCAGAGTAAAAATCATTTTTTAAACACACTTTTAATGATTATTTGTGACTTGTTGAATTCTTTTTCTAAGTTCAAAATTGATTACTTTTGTAAAAATTATCATTTTTATGCAAGTTGACCTTTCTAAATTAGATCCAAAGAAAAATATCATCATAAAAGGCGCACAAGTACATAACCTAAAGAATGTAGATGTTGCGATTCCCCGAAATAAATTAGTGGTTATCACAGGGCTTTCAGGTTCTGGAAAATCAAGTTTGGCCTTTGATACTTTATATGCTGAAGGACAACGTCGTTATGTAGAAAGCCTATCTTCCTATGCAAGACAATTTCTTGG
>JAGOJA010000052.1 GCA_017995345.1 Flavobacterium sp. | reverse complement strand
GATTCTCGAAAGAAATTGTTTCAATTTCGCAATCTAATTGTTTCAATTCCGGAATTCGTTGCAACAATTTACTAAAGTTGAACGTCTTGAGCGCAGCTGTTTCAAAATCTTTTTGCATACCAATGGTGCCACCAGTATAGAGTAAAAGAATTTTGACTTTATTCGACATCATGGTATTTCAATTTATTCACCACTGGATTGGAATACATGGCCAGAAAGCCCTCTAAGGCTACTGGATTGTCATGATCAATTCGCATTTCAAGTCTCCGTTCGAACAGTGATTTTTCGTTTTCGGTGTATAAATGGGAATAGCGATTGGTATTGTTTACAAGATCATTGGCAATAAAATTTGTTGGCCACAACTTATAATTGCTCAATATGGCATCATCAATTACTTGTGCCAAAGCTACCACTTGCTTATTTGAATTATCATTTTCGGCTTTTATGGCCTCTATTTCAGCGTCTAAAACTTTGCCTACATGAATGTGAATTCTTTTCTTTTGTCCTAACGCGCCACTAAGAATGGTCATGAAATCTTCATTTTTTTCTTTTACGTACACTTCATTATTGGCTTCGGCCATCAACTGTGGCATCTTCAAAGCATCAGTAGGATCGTATTCATACGAAATAGAAACGGGTACGATTTGTATTTTTCTGAAATAATCCATCAAATTTTTCTCGTCAGAACCCATTCCAACCATTTTCAAAACGCCTGGATTAGTCTCGTCATTTCCGTCCTTAGTTCTTCCTTCCCGTTGTGCAATCCAAACCGAACGATTTTCATGAAGCAATAACTGCCCAATGTATTCAGATAGCAATTTAGAGCTTTGCAGCATTTCTCTAGGCGTCAAGCCACGTTGCACCAAGAAATTTCGATTGAGTTTAGCTAATGTCTTTAAAAACGATTTTTTGACTAAATTGTCGCCAATCGCTGAAGCAGTCATCACTAAACCGTGTTCAAACAAAGCCGTGTTCAACAATGTTGTGTCTAAAAGAATATCGCGATGATTCGAAACAAAAAGATAAGCTGTATTTGGTTTTAAATTTTCAAAACCGGAAGTAGTCATTCCTTCAGAACTTTTTTCCAACACTTTTTGTACCGATTGGTAAATGAAATTACACTGAAAATCACGAATAGAATGTGTTTTTCGCAGTTGTTCTTTCCAAATATCATCCGCAACATCCGGGAAAGAAAAATTCATCAATGCTTTCATCATGGGATGATTAGCAATATTATGAAGTGCTTTGTTTATTTCGGTATCATAAAATGGCCGAATAGCGTCAAATTTCTGCATTTTGGGTCTCAATTATTTAATCTGCAAATGAACAAAAAATTTATCTAATTACTATGAATTCTACTTTAAATCCCAAAAACAACTTTCGAATTCTCAGTGGTTATCGCCGCAATTTCAATTGCCGAAAGGCTATAAATTTGGGCTAACTTATCTACCACAGCTACCAAATAACTGCTTTCATTCCTTTTGCGCCGAAAAGGAATTGGGGCTAAATAAGGGGAATCTGTTTCTAGGACAAGGTGTTTTAATTCAATTTTACTTAAAAACTGGTCGATTTTCCCGTTTTTGAAAGTCACTACACCGCCTATTCCTAATTTCATATTATACGAAATCGCCTGTAGCGCCTGCTCATACGTTCCGGTAAAACAATGAAAAATTCCAAATAATTCCGGTGATTTTTCTTCCTCCAAAATTTGAAAGATTTCGTCAAAAGCGTCCCGACAATGAATTACAATTGGTAATTTGTACTGTTTTGCCAGTTGAATTTGTTTCCTGAACGCAATTTGTTGTTCTTTTAAGTGGGTTTTATCCCAAAACAAATCAATTCCTATTTCGCCCACGGCATAGAATTTTCTTTTTGCCAATTCGCTTTCCACATGCTGCAATTCTTCTAAATAATTGTCTTTTACATACGTTGGATGCAAACCCATCATTAAAAAAACATGACCGGGATGATTTTTTTCCAAATCAAACATTGCTTGCGTGCAGGTAGAATCGATTGCAGGAATAAAGAAGCGAGATACACCGGCATCAATCGCCCGTTGGATCATTTGGTCTCTGTCTAGGTCAAATTGTTCGCTGTAAAGATGCGTGTGCGTATCAGTGATTATTATATTTGTTTCCAAGTGTAAAGTTTAAGGATACAAAATTACGATTATTACGCAAAAGATTCACAAAGCCAACACAAAGACCATAACAAAATTTTCTTGAATCTTTTTGTGAATCTTTGCGTCGTTAAAACCTTACTTCAACTTCTTTAATAACTCCTCAACCGTAGTGTAGTTTTCATAATCCGAAGGAATAGTCAGCAGTATTTCCTTACATGCTTTATAGTCTTTCTGTTTTAATTTTAAAAGTGCAAGACTCCACACCGCTTTGTTTTTATAGATTGAATTTCCTGATTTTAATTCGTTAAAAACCACCTCAGCTTCCTTGGTTTTATTGGTTTCTAATAAAGAGATTCCGTAAAAATAGTACATTTCGGGTGTTTTGTTTTCTTTTAAAATCGCTTCAAAGAGCGGAATCGCGGTTTCGTATTTTTTGGCATTAAAAGCAGTTTCCAATTGTTTAAAATTTTCAACTGTAGCTCCTCTTTCTGTAAAATAGGCGTTTTCATATTGATTGTAATCCTCAAATGCTGGATTTGAATTGGAATCAAAAATAAATATTCCCACGAGCAAAGCTACCGATGCGGCAACTAGAATCAGCCACGGTTTAAAATGAATCACTTTGGATTTTGGAGCATTAAAATGTTCGTTCGAAATGGTTTTCAAATTATCTACAAACGCATTTCGCTCTTTTTCTAGTCCAAATTTGACCTCCAGTTGCTCATTCACTTCCTTGAATGTTGCAAATGCGGCAGCCAATTCCTGATTTTCGGAAAGTTGTTTTTCGAAATTTAATTTTTCTGCAATCGACAATTCCCCTTGGAGGTATTGGTCAAAAAGTATGTAGATACCCTCGTTCATGGCTAGCTAAGTTTTAAAGATTTAAAGCGACTATTTTCCTGAATCCACTGCGTTAATTGTCCGATACACAAAGATTTTTTCTTGCGCACATATCCATAAGTCACATTGAATTTCTCGGCCACTTCTTCCATCGACTTGATGGTAAAACTGAGCTTTAGTACTTCTTGGCATTTTTCGCCTAACTTCTGGAACATGGCATCAAACAGTTGTTGCTTTTCTTCGAATAATTCGGTTTCGGCAACCATATCTGCAGTGGGTTCATTAGTAGATGTTTCTTCTTCCTTAATTGTTACCCCTTTATTAGATGCTTTTTTTAATTCGTTCAGCCATTTCCTTTTGCACAATAAAAAAAAGTAGGCATCAAAGGGACAACTCAACTGTAAACTTTTGGCTTTGGCCTGATTAAACAATACAATCATTATTTCCTGCACCACATCTTGCGCCTGATCTTCATCGCCAGAGTTGTTCCTGATATAGGAAATCACTTTGGGAACAAACTTCTTATAGATAGACTGAATGATTGCCGAATCATTATTGGCAAGTCCTTCAATATAGGATTGGTCGGGATGCAACGTAGTATTGGCCATAGCAAAAAAATTTATTGGCTAATGTAAAAAAAGAAAATCAAATATTTTTTGATTTCAGGGGTAACAATTTCAAAACCGTCTTGATATAGTACTATAAATCAAATGTATGTTCATTAAAAAACAAAAAACATGAAAAAGTATATCAAAAAAATCAGAAGCTATTTCACTAAAAGAATTTGGAAAATCATCACCCGATAAAAAAAAATCAATAATAAGGGGTAACAATTCAAAACCAAAATTGATATAGTAGTATAAAAAAAACACCAATTCATTTAAAACAAAAAACATGAAAAAGTATATCAAAAAAATCAGAAGCTATTTCACTAAAAGAATTTGGAAAATCATCACCCGATAAAAAAAATCAAAAACAAGGGTAACAATATCAAACCCCAATTGATATAAAATTATAAAACAAAAAAAATCTGAAAAAGAATTCAGATTTATAACCATCAAAAAACTAGAAACCATGAAAACAAATTTCAAAAACATCGGATTATTATTCTTAGCAACAATTTTAGTATCAAGCTGTGACAACGACAATGACGACACAGCGATAACACCAGCAACAGCAGCAGAATTTGCAGCAGTGCGAAAACAAGCTTTAGACCGAATAACTCAAAAATTTACGATGACCGCAGGAGCAGGAGTTGTCACTCTAACCTCAACTAATGGTGTAAAAATCAACATTAACGGAAGTTGCTTAACTAAAAATGGAAGTCCCGTAACTGGTACAGTTGATATCGAATACGTAGAAATCTTCAACAAAGGAAATATGTTAGTAACTAATAAACCTACAATGGGAATTATGCCAAATGGCGATCGAAGTTTGCTTATATCAGGCGGAGAATTTTTTATCAAAGCCACACAAGGAGGACAAGCTTTAGCGGCAGGTTGCAACATCAATTTGCAAGTTCCTACCAATCTAACTGGCGGAATAGACACAGCTATGATATTATGGAACGGCATTATTGATACCAATGGAGATTTAGTTTGGAAAGATGCTCGTGAAGATGCGGGAGCAAATGGTGTAAAAGGTGGTGTAGATGGAAATGCAAATACTTATTTTGTAAGCTTTGGCAACTTTGGATGGACAAACGTAGACCGTTTTTACAGCGACCCAAGACCTAAAACCACCATTTTAGTAGGAGCACCACAGGGGTATAACAACACAAACAGCTCCATTTATTTGTCCTATGATGGAGAGGGTCAAAACGCTTTAGCTAAACTAGATACATACACTGCCGCTGGACTATTTAGCGAACACTACGGTCAAATTCCTGTAGGATTAAAATGTCATGTGATTTTTGCAACGGTAGATAACGGACAATGGAGATATGCCATCAAAGCCGTAACTGTTCAAGCCAATGATATTTACAACTTCACATTAGCTGATACAACTGTAGGTACTGAGGCCCAACTAATAGCCGCAATCAATGCAATTCAGTAAGTTACAAATATAATTTTAAGGAAAAGCGGTGATTTGTTCATCGCTTTTTTTTACATTTAAAAAATAATTTGAAGCCATTCCCGCTATCCGCTGTATATTTTGCGGCGAACACCGCCACAAAATGATGCCGCTACTATCAGGGCTAAAAAAAACGTTATGAAATCACTTTTAGTATTTTTAATTAGCTTTAGTGCAACCATTACTTTTTCTCAAACGAAAGTAAAAGATACCATAACTCGAAGAGCGACAATCACATACAATCAAAACGGAAATACACTATCATTCAAACCAGAAACACCTCCATTAATCCCAATTGCTGGAGCACCCAAACCCAGTTTTTCTTATTTGTGGGAGCTAGGTGATGGTAACTATAGCAAAGAAGCTGCTCCCAAACATGTCTATAAAAACAAAGGGACGTATACCGCCCGATTAACAGTAACCAACAATTATGACAACGGAAAGCCACCTGCGACCAGACCTAAAAAAGTGGTGATAAACGAAATCTCTGATGAGAAATACAACAATATTGCTTCAATAGAAGACCAAAATGGTTTTACTATTCAAAAAAATTGTGACCCCATTCCAGAGCAAGAAATCGTAGTTATTTTAAGTTATCAAAACTTAGAAAACTATGCTACAAGCGGTAAACTTTATCTTTTTTATAACGAAAAACAATTCAAAAACAAAAACTTTGAATTAGTAGACTATCGAGTGCATGCTGGCGAAAGGGAGATTAAAGAAACCACCTTAGCATCTATAAATGACAGTGACAATTCAGACTCATATATGGCTTCGAGCGAAACTTTGGCCCCAGCCAAAAAATACAAAAACACTACCACCGAAGAAGATTTAGAAACTAGTTTGAAAACTGCAAATGAAACCTTTGGCAATGTTTCTATTCTAGAATTTGATGACAGCAATCCATCTGAAACCAGAAATATCTTTTACAGCTTCAAAACCACTCCTGAAATGATCAAAGATACCAGCGCAACGGTAACCATGCGCGGTATATTTGTCCCAAATAGGAGTTATAAAAACCACAAAATAAAAAATCTGGAAATGGAAATTGTAACATCGCATGACCCAAACAAAATGGGGTCAAATGGCAGTTTCATGAATTATAGATTGGTGCGTTTTAAAAGAGTTCAATTCAAAACTCGCTTTCAAAATAATGGCGAAGGTCCTGCTAGAATGATTCGTCTAGAAACTGACATTCCAGATATGTTTGATAAGAAAACATTTCAAATTGAAGATATGTATCCCAAATGCCCCGTTTGCCCAAAAGATGAAATTCCCACAACGAGTTGCTTAGACACCATTATCAAGCAAAAACAAATTATTTTCACTTTCAAAAACATATACTTACCAGGCAGCGAACAAAAAAATGTCATTGAAAAGGATAGTACTAAAGGCTTTGTTAAATATTCTATGAAGTTTAATAAGGACTTTCACAAAGTAAATACTAAAAGTAGAACGGCTATTATTTTTGACAAAAATGACCCAATTATTACCAATTACGCTACCACCCGATTTTTACCTGGAATTTCTATTGGCGCCAAAGCGGGTTATAATTTATACCCCAGTTTAGAAAACTCTAAAAGTTATTTTGTGTCAGCAACCATTTCCCCCTTTAAATCCTACCGCTATTATTGGCAGGCAGAATTTGTAAACAGTCTTCATTCCTACTCGGACAAAACAACTGTTTTGGATGAATTTATAAATGCAGCTAACGGTGTTCGACAACTGCAACGCACCACAACGACTTCAAGCAATGAAAACATCAATTGGGAAATTCCGGTTTTAATACGCTATAACCTCAACAACTATGTAGGCGTAGGCGCTGGATTACAAGTCAATCTAAACGTTTCGGAAATACAAAATCAAAATTTAACTATAGCTACCTATGAAGGAATGACTGATAAATTATTGATTAACACCAAAAACGAAGAGGCAAAAAATTCCAGCTCCTTCACTACCCTTAAAACAGGAGTTCTGTTGGATTTAACAATTGGAGCAGCACGGATTGGTCCTAGTTTAGGTGCTCGATATGTCATGAATTTTCAAAAGAATTTTAACTATTTTCAATTTTATGGAATATGGAAATTCTAAAAAAAGTAGTTTATAAACCGTGAGAACCTTTTAATTTCATTTGGTTATTAAAAATACGGTCCTGAATTACTATTTATTTGTCATGTGAAGCGCAGTCGAAACCCCTAAATTCAAAACAATAGTAGATGAAAAATCTCGACTGCACTCGCTTTGACAATCTTAGTAAGCCCGTATTTTCAATGTACAAATGATTAAGCTCCGCTTTTCAAAAAGGCAGCAAAAAATAGCTGATGACAAAATATTTTTTACTCTTTTTATATTTCGCAACCCTGATTAGCTTCGGGCAGAAAACGCCTGCGACAGAAGATAAGATCTATGACGCCATCGACTTTTTTACCGCGAATCCCACTGAAGAAAACTTAAATAAACTAGAGTCGTTCAGCAACAGTCTCTCAACGAAAACAAAAGACAAAAACGAACTACTTGCCATAGTAGCACTCAATTGTAATAAAGGCTACTACGAAAACATTTTTGGCAAAATCTCAAAAGCCATTTCAAGCTACGAACTAGCATGGAAAATCTACCACAAAAACAAACTCACTACTTATGATATTACGGAATATTGTTTGAAACCATTAGGGAATTTATACACACTTATTGGCGATTATAGCAATGCCGAAAACAGCATCAAACAGTATTATTTTGTGGCGAGCCAAGAAAAAAATGAATCCCAAAAACAAGCGGCCGTGCTCAATCTATCCAACGTGTATCAAAACACAGGAAGAATTGACCAAGCCATCGAATTGCTAGAAAAAACCATTCAAAAAGAAAAACTGACTAACGCTCAAAAAGGGCTACTATACAACAATTTAGGCTCCAATTACTTTTTGAACACTAGGGCAACTAAAATGAAGTCGTATGCTTTTGAAAATGCGGAAAAAGCTTTTTTGAAAGCAGTTTTGTTACTAGAGAGAGAACCATCACAACACGAAGCTTTAACTAATTCCTACCGTAATTTATGTAAATTAAATCTAGAACGTAAGAACAAGCAAATGGCTTTACACTATTTTGAAAAAGCCAAACACACCTTTGAAAAAATCCCCAATCCCAATCCTAGAAAAAAAGCACAATTTTACTTTGACGAGGCAAATATGCTGTTCAAACAAAGAGAAATAACAGCATCTAGTTTAGCCATTGAACGTGTTTTTAAAACATTAATTCCTGCATATTCAAGCGCTAAAACAGTACTGCCCAATCAAAGCGCTCTTTATGCCGAAACCATTTTATTAGACGTTTTGGACTTGCAAGCCGAATTATTTTTGGCGCAAAGCCAACCTAAAAAAGCATTAGAAAGTTATGCGCTTGCGTTTCATATTGAAGCGCTATTTCAATCGCTTTTGGTGTATGAAAACTCCAAAATTATCATCCAAATTCGAAATAGAAACCGAACTGAAAGATGCATCGCAATCTACCAATCGCTTTTCCAAAAAGAAAACAAAAAGAACTATTTAGAAAGTGCTTTTTTACTAGCAGAAAAAACAAAATCGATCGTTTTGAAAGCCAACTTGAATCTAAAAAAATTCCAATCACACGAGGAAAAATTACTCTTAGAACAGCTTCAAAATCACAATACGATTATTGTCAAAGAACAGCAAAAAGGAGCGACTGCAGCAATTTCAAAAATAAACGATGCACTAAAGAAACAGAACGAACTAATGCTGCTTTTGAAAGAAACACAATCTAAAAAAGGCAATACAACAAAAACTGAAATTGATTTAAAAGAATTGTATACCAAGCTAGAAAAAGACAATTCCATCTTGATTGAATATTTTTCAGGCAATGATAAAACGTACTCCTTTACACTAACTGACAAACAAATTTCTCTTAACTCCTTTAGCAACGAAGCACACACATCCTTACAAATTGCCCAATTTATAGATTATTTTAATAACGCTAATGCCATTGCTAATGATGTTGCTGGCTTTAGCCACTATGGCAATAGGATTTATAAATTATTAAAATTACCTACAAACTCAACCCGTAAAAATCTCTTCATTATTCCGGATGGCATTTTAAACTTCCTGCCGTTTGAGGCATTAATTACAAAGGAAAGCACTACAACCAATTTTGCCAAAATGCCTTATTTGCTCAATGATTACATCATTGGCTACAATAGTTCAGCTACTTTTTACCTGCAGGGTCATCAGCAAGAAAAACATAAAAAAAACATTTTGGGCGTTTTTCCAATTTTCACAAAAACAGAATATGAGTTGACTTTTTCTAAGAATGAATTTGCGGCTATAAAAAAGAATTTTGAAGGCACTTACTTTGAAAACGCTAATGCAACCTTTAACAACTTCAAGAAAAACGCAGCCAACTATTCTATTTTGCACCTTTCCACTCACGCGTCCTCGGGTGATTTAGAAACTGCCGCGAGCATCAAGTTTAGTGATCAAGAAGTGTTGTATTCCCAATTATACAATATGGACATCAATCCAGATTTAGTGGTTTTGAGTGCTTGTGAAACAGGAATAGGCAAACTCTTTAAAGCCGAAGGCGCCATGAGCGTCGCAAGAGGTTTTCAATTTGCAGGAGCTAAAAATTTGTTATTTTCATTATGGCGCGTGAACGATTATACCACTGCTGCCTTTATGGATAAATTTTACAGCAATGTACTAAAGGGACATCCCTTTATGACTGCCAATCATCAAGCGAAACTCGATTTTCTAGCTGACGCAACCATCGCAAATGCCAAAAAATCACCCTATTATTGGGCTGCCTTCATTTATTATGGCAGTTCAAACACTAAAGTGCCAGCCACAGATTATACCTATTACATCATTGGTTTTCTAATTCTAATTAGCTTATTTTTGATTTATATTCGAAAGAGAAAATGAAAAACCTGCACGAAATTCTGAAAAAAGAAAATTATAAAAAAATAAAATTTAAAATTACCAAAACACAACATCTTTTGATAAAAGCCAAAATCAATGGTGTGGCAGGAAATTTTATTTTAGATACTGGTGCCTCTAGCAGTTGTGTGGGATTTGAAAGTGTAGAATTGTTCTTGTTGAAAGCAAAAAAATCAAAAACAAAAGCCTCTGGAGCAGGAGCAACTGGTATGCTAACCCAACTATCGATCAAAAACCATTTGCAACTTGGACAGTGGAAAGAGGAGAAATTAAACTTGGTTATTTTTGATTTATCCCATGTCAACGAGGCACTAATCCAGCACAAAGCCAAGCCCGTTCATGGGATTATTGGTGCTGATATCTTGATGAAAGGAAAAGCTATTGTCGATTATTACAACCATTATTTGTATTTGCTATAATTTTTTTTGCACAATTCTCACAGCATATCGTTATCTATTCTGGTTTTGCTGCACCATTTGTCAAAGTTTTGCAAAAACTGTCATTCCTATCCGTATTGCAATCCTTGTAAAGGAATACTATTTACGCTATAATTCTCCACATAAAACCTAAAATAAATCCCAAATCCAATACAAATTTTGGGATTTAGATGCTATTTACCCAAACATATAGCAACAAAAAAATCCTATTTCAAATTAAAAAATCTTTGGAATACTAAAAATAATTAGTTTGCAAAATACTACTTCCCTTTTTGCAATTACAATTTACCTTTTCAAACTAAAATGCGATCTAAACTCTTTGTTTTCTCCATTTTCCTTATAAAATACAGTAAACCAATAATCAGTAGAAGGTAAATCTTGACCGTTATGTTTTCCGTTCCAACCTTCGCCACCAGGGATTAATTGTTTAATAAATTTACCATATCTGTCAAATAAAAATACTTTTGCTTCAGGCTGTCCTGCAATTCCCTTAATATGCCAAGTATCATTGAAACCATCACCGTTTGGAGTAAAAAACCTGCTATAATCAAGAACAATAGCCTCTAATGTGACCGGATTACATCCATTAGTATCGTATACTATAATTTGATGCGTTCCAGGTAATACATTTTCGAACACGTTGCTGCTTTGTACATTATTATTGCCTAATTGATATACATAATTTCCTTTTCCAACGGTGGTAACAATAATTTTGATATTATCTTGAAACGAATATTCGACTCTAACTGTTGCTAAAGCTGGTTGAGACGTTCCCACAGTACTTACTTTAGGTTCAGACGCACAATTAGTTTGCAAACTCGTTGCAACAACGAAATAATTACCCGCTTTCGTAACCGCTAACTTGCTTGCTGTTTCGTTTGGAAGTAAGGTGGTGTTTGCATACCATTCAAATGAGTACAAACTATCACTTAATCCGGAATCAATTATATAGGAACCTAATAATTGATTAGTAACAGGATCCGTACATAAAAACCCATCTTGAGGCGTTGGTTCGGGTAATAAATTGACTTTTAATTCAAAACTGGTAGTAGCCATACAATTATTTTGCGTTGACTGATCTGCTGCTTTTACATAAATAGTTTGCGTACGACTTGTATTTATATAATTTGAAATGTCTGCGATGGGCTGATTGGCATTTAATAAATTCATCGACTCATAAAAAGCAATTGAAACATTTGGATTTCCGTTTTGTGCTCCTAATATTGTTGGAATTAAAACAGTAAAATCAAAAGAATGGAAGCCATCATTAACTCCATCTTCGTCACAAATTGTAATACCATTTGGCTGATTGGTAAATGCAGCATTTTCGGCAACTAAAACAACTGGCGCTGTTGCCACACAAGTTGTTATGTTATTATAGATGCTTGCCCAAATAGTTGTGCTTGTACTTAAATACGATAGCGATATTGCGTTTAATCGCTGCTTCGCTTCTGGTTCAGTAAGATGATAAGTAACCAAAAAATTAGTTGGATTTTGACCGTTTAATATTTCTGTCTTTTTGGATGATAAATTAAATAATGCTTGTCCAGGCGCATTACTAATACAACTATAATAAGGAGAAACAGTTGTGCTTTGAGATAATGGATTTACTTGAATTTCTTGCGGCACAAGGATCGCACAACTAGTTAAAGCAGCAGTTGGCAAAACAATTATTCTTGCAAAAACGGTTGTGCTTGCGGTTTCAAAAGCTGTAAAATTTACAATAGGACTACTGCCATCTTGAGCATTTGTTAATGAAGTATGATAGGTAACTTGATAATTGGTACTTCCGTTTAACAATAGGTTTTGATTGGTTGATAAATCAAAAATTTCAGTTAAATTTCCAGCATTTACATCATCACATTTTACTAATTTTGGCAAAGTTAAAACCAAATTATACGGTTTTGGAACTACTTCTAATAATTGTTCCACAACAATTGCGCAAGTTTGCAAAGCGGCTGCAACATTAGATTGAAGTCTTATCCAAATGCTAGTTGTTCCACTAAAATAGGATGTCGGATTTGAAATTGGATTCAAACCATTTTGAGCTTCATTTTGAGTAGCATGATAAGAAACAATGGCAGAATTATCTCCATTTCTTACATAATTTATATTTTGAGTAATGTTGAATATTTCTTGTAAATCACCCGTTAAAACATCATCGCACAGTACTATTTTTGTTGGATTTGTGTTTGGAATTGGTAAAGGAATTACCTGAATTTCTTGTTCTACAACAACGGCACAGGTTGTTAAAGAACTTACGGGAGTTGTAACAACGCGAATCCAAACACTTGTAGTTAGTGATGAAAAAGCATTTGGATTTACAATAGCGTTAACTCCAGTTTCAGCATCAGTTTGAGAAGTGTGATAGGTTATTGTCCAATTATTATTGCCGTTTCTTATGTAATTTTCATTTTGAGTTAAATCAAAAATTTCAGTAAAATCATTGTTTCCATTAACATCACATAATTCTAATTTTATTGGATTTGTTTGTGGATTTGGATAAGGAACAATTTCTATAGCTATTGAACTTACCGAAAAACATCCAGCAGCATCTTGAAATCGAATCCAATAAGTTTGATTTGGGACTGATTGTGTGTAATTTGTGTTTGAAATAATTTCTGATGCAACTTCGTTTTCAGCACCATTTTGAGATAAATAAGAAGTTATAGTATAGTTGCTAAATGTTGCGTTTAAAGCATTAAAGTAATTCGATAAATTAATATTTTCGGAATCATTTCGGTCTATATCACAAATTTTTGTAGCAAAAGGCAGAAGCACAATTGGACTATAAAAATTATAATTTAACGGTTTAATAAAGGCGCAATTTGTAGCAATATTTATTATTTTCACAAAAACAGGTGTGCTAAAATTTGTAAAAATGTACATATTTGAAATACTATTTATCCCTGCAACTGCATCCCCATTTGAATTGTAAAATTCTAAACTAATTGTTGTTGGCGAATAAGTGTTTAAAAAACCATAAACAGTTGCTGCTAAATCAATAGTTTCGTTTCCATCAGCCTTATTATCACAAAAATTAGTTACGGCAGGAAAAGTATATTCTTCATAAAAAGGAATAGGCGTTATTGTTCCATAAGTATCACAATAATTAGCATCTTTGGTTAATCGAACATAAATCAAATTAGGAGAAGTGTTTTGATAACTTGATGGCGTGGCGATGGCATTTGCATTGTTTTGCAAGTCAGTAAGTGAGGTAAAATAAGTAAAACTTACGCCCATTTCATTGGTTAATAAAGCAGCTGCATTTGTTAAATTAAACGTTTCTGTTCCGTTGTTATCGCTATCACATTCTAACAAACTAACAGATTGTGTAAGCATTGAAACATTTGGTTTTAAACCTATAATTACTGACTTTAATTTGCTACAATTGTTACTGTTTGTACCTTTTACATAAATTGTTTTTGGAAAATCTGCCAATGGAATAGCATAATTTGTAATAGTAGTAATAGGATTAATTCCTGCTAAACCATCTGCCTCTGAGTTAAAATATTCAAATATAAACGGTGCTGTAATTTCTACAACAGTTCCGTTTAATTCATTTAGATTAAAAACGTAATTCCCATCGAGATTATAATCGCAAATAGCATAAACACTATTAACAAATTTAGGTAAATTATAAATTTGTAGTTCTAAAGTTTTAACCGTGAAGCAGCCTGTGCTATTATCCTGAAAACGAACAAAAATAGTGGTAGTTTGATTGGCTACTGCAAGATAATTTGTTGTATCTGTAATTGGTACAGTATTATTTACAGCATTGGCATTTGTGGTGTGAAATGAAATAGTATAATCTGTTGGATTTACAATCATACCATCTGAACCCGTTCTTGGAATAGAAGCATCCAAATTAAAAATTGCCTGAAGTTGGTTGGTTGTCGAAATATCACAACTAAATTGAGTTGTATCATAAGCATCGATTAAACCATGACGTTGTAACGAAATAGTGGCAATAGAAAAACATTGAGTAACATTATCTATAACTTTTACATAAATCACAGGAGCAGTATTAGAAGCATCAAAAACTGCATTGTGATTACTCGTTAAAGCGTTAGAAAATGCGTTTAGATTATTTTGTAAATCGCTTAAAGAATTATAATACTGAAATGTTAAACCTACTGTAGAAGCAACCAATCGATCTCGGAAATCAAATAAGTTAACCGTTTCTGAACCGTTTCCTAAATCATCACAAACTATTGGTGCAATATTGGTTACACTTGGCGAAGCATTAAAATTAATTTCAATGGGAAAAACTTTTGAACAACCAGTAGTTAATCCGCTTTGAATCCTTACATAAACAGTTGCATTATCTTGAACAATAAGGCCAGCAGGCAACTCGGGAGTACCTGCAACGGCATCAGCCAATGAGGCAAAATAGTTAAAATTGTATAAAACAGAATTTAATGTAATTATTTGGGGATTAAACACCTGAAAATCAGCAATTACTTCATTATTGTCGTTTTCAAAGTCGCAATAATTCACTAGTTGATTTACCGTTGAGGGCAAACTTTTAATTTCGATAACAATAGGAACGATACGAGTACAAGTAGTAACCGAATTGGTCAATTGAAGATAAATAGTACCTGTAGTTCCTAAAATAGTTGTGTCATAAATAAACGAATCCCAATCGGGTAAAATTTCGTCTGTTGCATCATTTGTCTGGGCTGCAACTAAAGAAGTGTATAGTTTTGTTAGTACAGGTTGCAATGGATCAACAATAACAATGGATGCAATTAATGCGTTTAAATTACCTAAAACAACCTGATTATCATTGTCTAAATCACAATATTCTTGCGTTCCAATTACATTAACATTTACAGAATCAGTAAAATCAAATTGATATTCTTGTATTGCAGGACAAGCAATAGGTGTGCCTAATGCTACAACAGCCGATTCTTCTATCCTAATAAAAACAGTGGTTGAAGCGTTAACTAAAAAAGTTGCAGGATTTGCAATAGGATTTATAGCAGCATAAGCATCGTTTAGCGTATTGTGTAATGTTATCGAAGGAGTAATATAACCAGTTGTGTTAATTGTTGGCAACAACGTTAATAAATCAAAAACTTCTGTTCCGTCTGAATCGATGTCGCAAACAGTATTGATTATAGGTGTTTTTATATCAAAAGGTTTCAAATTAAAATTCAAGGTATAATCACTATCACATCCATAAGAAGTAACTTTTACATAAATAGTTGTTAATGGATTGGTTAATGTAACGGTTGTGATAGGGTTCGAATTTGAAAGATAATCAGCCATTGAAGCATAAGCAGTTACCGTTTCTCCAGGATTTTCATTCTCAATTTGTTGTAAATAGGAAACTGGAAAAGGGCTATTTTGTAAATCTATAAATTCATTTGAATCGTCAAACACATCACAAATATCAAAATCTCTAACTTCGTGTTTTTTAAATTTTAAAGGAACAATTATTCTTTTTATTCCAATAATTCCGTTGGAGTCTATAAAACGCACCCAAATTTCAGAAAAAGGAGCAACAGGTGTAAAAGCCAAAACTTGTGCGGGTGGTAACTGCACCGAAATATCTTGCGTTTGAGCCCCCAATAATGTAGTGTAAAACCCAAGAGTTGCAGGAACAGGAGTTACAGGAATAGCTGTCATTACATTTGAATAAATTACATTCAAATCAAAACTTGGAATTGCGTCTCCAATTTCCAAACAAGCACCTAAACCACCATAACCTTCGCTACCGTCCTCGTCTCCACCTTCAGCGATACAAAATGTTAAGACAACAGGCACAATTCCAGAACAATATCCAGTAGCATTAGCAACAATATAAAGCGTCGTATTAGTTTGTCCTCGCGGAATGCTAAGATTATATGAATTTGGATTTAAAATAGGATCTATTTGATTATTTGCTTTATATAATGAAGCATAATACGATAGTGTTAAGTCAGCTGGATTAGACGGCCCGGTTGAAGCCGTAATAGCAATTGATGTTAAATCGAAAACTTCTTGAAAATCAAAATTGGTGTCGGTTATACACGCAACAGTAGGACTGTTTAAAACCAAAGTAGGCAATAACTGTAATCTCATTGTAATTATACCAAAACATTCTGATCTTGAAATATTATTAATTCGCACATAAACATCATAATAACCAGGTGGATTTGTAATACTTACAAAATTTATGGGATTGATATTTGCAGTTGCATTTGCTAAATTTTGGAAAAAAGTAGCCGTCATCCAACCACCGTTAAAACCTGGAATTTGACTCGTTAAACCCGGTAAGTATATATTATTTTCAACATTGTCATTTCCTGTATCGCAATAATTTATCGTAACATCAAACAAATCAGGTGTTTGAAACAAATTAACGGTAACTGTTGAGGTCGAATAACAAGTGCCTAAACTTCTTCTATAAAAAAACATGGTCGTTGCCGAAGTTAAATTATAAGCATTCATATTCGGCAGCGCATTGGTATTATTATCTGCTTCTAATTGAGAATTATGAAAAGTAATGGTTTGCCCAGCATTAGGTGTTACCAATGCTTCCACATCATAAATTTGATTAGGAAAAGGAGCTGCGACATCGCAAATATTTTCTACAATAGGTGTTGAAACAGGAAAAACAGGATCATAAGTAACATTAAACACACCATCAATTATGCTAGGAATACACGTATTATAGGTAACTGTAGCAGTATAAAATGTATTAGATTGAGGCGGAATTACTTCTATAGGATTACTGTTTCCTAATGAAACACCAAATTGATTTGTCCAAACAACAGTAGTTGCAGAGGCACCCGATGGTGTAAATTTATAGGATTCATTAGTAACTGCAAATTCAGAGGTGTTTCTTCCAGGTGCTGCCACACCAATAGTTCCGTCTGCATTGTTTAACCCAATTAACGAATTTCCGTTGCCATTTGCACTGCTATTTCCCAAACAAGGCAGCGGTTTATCTTGAACATTCACATCAATTTCATTTGTGGTTTCAGATAAAACAAGTTGAAAATACGCTTTTCTTGCATCAAGACCAGTACAATTAAAATAATTTAATCCGTTAAAATTAATAATTGTTTTTCTAAAAGGAGCTGTTCCAATGGTGTAATAACTTATTGTTCCACAGTTTGTGGTGCATCCAAAACCTACAGGGGCCACAATATAATCCTGAAAACTACCAAAAATAGCATTTCTAATTAAGGAAGAACTTGGCGTTGTGTTTTCAATCGAAGAAAACGAACCTTCCGGTGTAGCAGGATTATAACCAAAACGAACAATTCCATTATCAGAAACATTAAAATTTGTATACGAATTGCCATAGAAACAAAACGTAAAACCTAAAGGGATTGTCGTGCTCCAAACATCATCATCAGTAATCGAAACCGGGTTACCATCAGTTAAATTTCCAATTAAATTATAAGAAACAGAAGATGAAGTGTAATCAGTCGTGGTTTCTAGTATAGGAAAATCAGCAGTTAATCTAATTTTTTGTGGAGGAACAAAATTATAAATACAATCAATTGTGGCGCTTCCAATATTACCATTGTGATCAGTAATGGTAACCGTTGGTGGTTGAGCGCTGATAAATTGAATAAACAAAAATGGAAGAATTATAAGTATAATTTTCTTCATATAAATAGGAATTATAAAGAAGCAATCGGTTATTGAGTGGTTGTTTCAAAAACAATTAGCAGATTACCATTAGTTTAAAAATTTTTCAACATCACTATCACGTAAAAACTTTAAGTTTTTTTTTACGAGATTTTATACTATCCCAAATATACTATTTGTTTTTAGTATTTCTTTAACATTTAGAAATAACCGTTTGTTTCTGCTTGTTAATTTTATCAGACTAATTTACAACATTTTATCTTTAAAAATACTGGTTTAATTTTATGTCAATTCTAATCTTTCGACTGCGCTCAACCGGACAAGACTAAGTCGATTTCAGTGAATTTTACAACTAAATTACTAGATACAAAAAGTATAGATAATAAGATTGAAACGTAATTTTGACATGAGAAACCAGTCTGTTTTTAATTAAAAATTAGATTGATAAAGCCACAAAAAAATCCTGTCTAGAAAAATTCTAAACAGGATTAATTTTATAAAAATTATTTTTATTTCAAAAAGAGCAAAAGAATTATATACTCGAATATTGCAATTAAAATTACAACACACTGGCTCTTTACTTTTTAACGAAACGATATTTCTTTCCGTTTTCCAACTTGTAAACGCTGTTTCGCTTACAATTCAAACGCTTTTTTAGGATTGTTATCCATCAATAATTCCATTGGGTTTTCTAAAGCTTCTTTAACAGCTACTAAGAAACCAACAGACTCACGACCATCAATAATTCTGTGGTCATAAGAAAGAGCCACATACATCATTG
>JAGOJA010000142.1 GCA_017995345.1 Flavobacterium sp. | reverse complement strand
AAATGCATTTTATAGGACCCTGTGTCACTATTTTTGGTTCGGCACGTTTTGGTTCAGAGACAGATCATTACAAAAGTGCGGAACGCATTGGTGCCGAAATAGCAAAATTAGGATTTACAGTAATGACAGGTGGCGGACCTGGAATTATGGAAGCCGCAAATAAAGGTGCGTATGAAGCGGGAGGCTATTCTGTAGGTATAAATATTGTCCTTCCGGTAGAGCAAAAACCTAATCCCTATCTTCATAAATGGATTTATATTCCCTATTTTTTTGTAAGGAAAGTAATTTTAATAAAATACTCCTACGCTTTTGTGGTATTACCAGGAGGAATTGGCACTTTAGATGAATTATTTGAAGCTTTGACTCTAATTCAAAACAAAATAATTAACAACTTCCCAGTTGTTATTTTTGACACCGTTTATCACAAAGAATTGTGTCTTCACATTCAAATGATGTCAGATAATGAAAGTATCAGCGCCGAGGATATGAAACTCTTATTTGTTACAGATTCAGTAGAGGATTTAATTGAACACATCAAAAAATATGCAATCAAAAAGTTTGGTTTAAAAAAGCATGCGTTAAAGTCTAAATAATGGCCTAATAAATTAAGTCAACTTTATTTCTCACAAAAAAAAACCTAAAACCTCATCCAAACACCTGCGTTTTTTAGAAGTCGCGCATACACGAATTCTTTACAATTCGAGTATTTATGGCAAAATTAACTCATCCGTTTCTCTTGTATTCACATAACTAAACTATGTAGGCAGTAGTGCAATTTTCTATCATTTCTTATCTGATAATTTTTATTTTTTATGACCCATGTGGTAAAAAAAATTCACACGCAACAGAGTAAGCCAATCAATAATTATATTTGTTCAACAGTTTAAAAATAGTGTTTTCCCATTTACTTATTTTCGTTTTGAGATTCTTTTTTTAACCATTTATACAGCACTTCTTCCAATTTAGATCTGACAATTGGTTTTGAAACATAGTCATCCATACCAAG
Source organism: Flavobacterium sp. (assembly GCA_017995345.1). Lineage (GTDB taxonomy): Bacteria > Bacteroidota > Bacteroidia > Flavobacteriales > Flavobacteriaceae > Flavobacterium. Next base: position 4,993 of record JAGOJA010000142.1, on the reverse strand, counting down.
TTCCAAGCATTTTTCTTTTTCACCCAACACTATCCCAGCAGTTAAGGCAATTATTGGAGTTTTATTGTATTTTTTCAAAAGTCTGATTTCCGCAGTGGTTTCATAACCATTTTTATAAGGCATCTGAATGTCCATCAAGATTAAATTTGGCTTCTCTTTTTTGTACATTTTAATTGCTTTAGTACCGTCAAAAGCTTCTAAAATAGTACTTCCTGGAAGTATCGATTTGAGCAATGTTTTTACCAAAAGCATGTTAATTCGATTGTCCTCCACCACTAATATTTTTTTGTCTGAGAATTCACCTGAAGAAGCCGTTTTGTTATCTATTGCAATTTCTACTTCGTGTTCTTCTGAGTCAATTTCGCGATCTGCTTTTTCTAAATCTATAGTAAAATAAAATTCACTTCCCTGTCCAAATTTACTTTTCAGTTTTAATTCACTTCCCATTAAACCTAAAAGCTGATTTGAAATCGCTAATCCAAGTCCTGTTCCGCCAAACTTACGTGTTATAGAATAGTCTTCTTGAATAAAGGAGTGAAACACTTTTTCTTGATTTTTCGGTTTGATTCCAATTCCGGTATCCTTAACCGAAAAAGTCAAATGACAGCGCTGCTCATCGTCAGCACTACTTTCGCTACTAATATCCAGTTTCACATGCCCAATTTTTGTAAATTTCAGAGCGTTTCCTATTAAGTTTACTAAAATTTGCTTCAAACGTATGGAATCAGCGAATAAAAAATTAGGCACATTATCCTCAATATGTAGAATTAGATCTATTTTTTTTACTTCTGCATGAAGTTTAAAAATATCCATCACACGGTTCGTCAGTTCAAAAAGGTTAATTTTTTCAATGTTCAATTCTAATTTACCAGATTCAATTTTCGAAAAATCTAAAATATCATTGATAATATCAACCAGCATTATTGCGGACTCATTGACCAAACTCATGTATTCAGTCTGATTTTTATCTAAATTGGTTTTCATCAATAAATCAGTAAAACCAATTATTCCATTCAATGGAGTTCGGATTTCATGACTCATATTAGTTAAAAAACTTGATTTGGCTTTATTCGCTATTTCAGCTTGCTCTTTGGCTTTTGTCAGTTCTATTTCTAATTTTTTCAACTCAGTAATTTCGATAAAACTAATCACTATTTCAATGATTTCTCCTTCATTATTTAGTTAACCCTTAAAAATAAGTCAACAAGTTGATTGTTAATAACTTATTTTGAAGGGTTAACTAATTAGGAAGAGCCCAAAAAATGACTCCCCTTAATAACAACATTAGCTGGCTCTTTTTCAAGGATTTTTTGATGTAGGAAAAACCGTCTCAAAAGTTTGTTATCGAAATACTGGAAAAACCAGTAAACCAACAAAAACTGCGAAAATTATCAGAATTGTTTTAATCGTTTTTCCCAAATAATGTGAATTAAATTTTTATTTGAATTCATTGTTATTTCCTCTTTAAGCAACCTTACCGCTATACAGATGCTGCTGAAACTCTATAAACAACTTACTGATGTTAGAGACTTCCCCTAGCATGCCTTTTGCGTCTTCTAAGGACTGGTATTTGTTTGTGAGTAAGATTGGGAGTTTTTCTTGGTCTAACTCCTCTACGCCAGTCTCTATGTACTTTGCCAAAACAAACTCTATGAATTCCTTTTGCTTGTCGTTTAATAATGCGAAGATTGTCGCTTGTGCTGCCGCTACTCTCGCTTCTCTGGTGATCGGCTTAATTTCACTGTTAAAGACATACTCCAAAACGTCGAACAAATCGCTTTTCTCGGCGTCTATAAGTTTCTGAAGAGAAGATAATTCATCCTTGCCGAAACCAGCTTCGTCCAGCTTCTCTAACAAAGTTTTACGAGTCATAGGATTACTCCATATCGTTCGCAGTTCTTCCTCGCTTTTGAAAAAATCAGGTAATGCTCCAAATAAGTTGTTCAGGAACTCTTCTGATGTAATCGGCTTGCCATCGGCACTCCAGAAAGAGGTTGACACCATGTGCTGAATTTCTCTTTCCTTCCCGTCACGTAGTTTTATTTTTATCGTCTTTCTCTTTTCGCAAGAGCAAGGTAATTCTCCACATTTTTCGCAGGCTTCCTTTGGTGGCTTTTCGCATATGCAAGGCCATTGATCGCATATTTTACAAGGCTTTGGAGTTGGTCCAGGAATATTCGGACACTCACAAACCGCTTTTCCGCACACATCACAAGGCTCTGCTTCTCCATCCCATTCCGGGTCGGCAAAGTGATGATACGCATCGACAAAATCGTAAATAGTAAAGAAGTCTTTTCCGTCAAACATACGGGTGCCTCGACCTACAATCTGTTTGAACTCAATCATAGAGTTCACAGGACGCATTAAAACTATGTTCCTAATGTTTCGTGCATCTACGCCAGTTGAAAGCTTCTGAGAGGTCGTAAGTATCGTTGGAATAAACTTCTCGTTATCTTGGAACTCACGCAAAAACTGTTCTCCTATCTCTCCATCGTTAGCGGTGACACGCACACAGTAATTCGTGTTGGTTGATTTCTTATACTGATTGACTAAATCACGTACTGCTGCGGCATGAGGTTGATTAGCACAAAAAATAATAGCCTTCTCTTTCTGATTGGCATCGTCCATGTAGATCTGCACTCGTTTTGCCTCTCGTGCCTTGATTTCTATAATTTTATTAAAGTCAGCTTCCTTGTAGAGTTTCCCTTCCTCAACTTCTCCGTCGATTAATTCGTCGTCTCCAGTGAATATATAGTCGTCCATCGTGGTTTTGATGCGCTTCACCTTAAAGGGCGTAAGGAAACCGTCATTAATTCCTTCCTTAAGAGAGTAGATATACACTGGCTCTCCAAAGTACTTATAGGTATCTACGTTGTCTTTTCGTTTTGGTGTGGCTGTCAAGCCCAGTTGTACTGCAGGGGAAAAGTAATCCAAAATCCCTCTCCAGTTTCCTTCGTCATTGGCACCACCTCTATGACACTCATCTATGATTATAAAATCAAAATAGTCAGCAGGGTAATCGCCAAAGTAAGGTGCTGGTTTTCCCTCCTCATCTTTGCCAGACATAAAAGTCTGAAATATGGTAAAAAAGATGCTCCCGTTAGTAGGAACTCCTCCGTGTTTTTTAATCTCTTTTGTTTTGATTCTAATCAAAGCGTCATCAGGAAATGCCGAAAAAGAATTGAATGCCTGATCTGCTAAGATGTTTCTGTCTGCCAAAAACAAAATCCTCGGTCTTCGACTTCCGTCACGCTTTAGGTTCCAACGTGTCTGGAATAGTTTCCACGCTATCTGAAATGCAATCGCGGTCTTTCCAGATCCAGTACATAAGGTTAATAAAATACGTTCTTTGCCATTGGCAATGGCTTCTAAGGTATTCTTGACAGCCAGTTCCTGATAATACCGTAATTGCCAAGTACCGCCTTTCTCTTCAAAAGGAACAGCAGCAAATTTTTCGCGCCATTCGTTTTGCACCGCATAGGTCTTCTCCCATAATTCATCAGGAGAAAGGTAATTATCAACCAGTCCTTCTGCACCTGTTTTCATGCAGATGCTGTAAATCTCTTTTCCGTTAGTGGAGTAGGTTGTCTCTAGGTTTAATTTCTCGGCATAGAGTTTTGCTTGGGCGACACCTTCGCCAACACCCAATTCATCACTCTTTGCTTCCACAACAGCGAGCTTGATTCCTTTATACACCAAAATGTAATCGGCAATCATTGGCTTTGAACGGCCTCCACCAGCCTGAATTTTACCATCGGTGATTTTAGCTAAGCGTTCCCGAAGGATTTTTGATCCTTCTACAACTCCCCAACCACAAGCTTTTAGCTTTGGGTCTATTCGCTCTGCTCTTGTTTCTGCTTCGTTCATCCTTAGTTGTTGCTATTGATTAGGTTTACTACCAGTTTTACCATTATATCTTTTTCTTCCGATTTACTTTCGGCAATCATTATCGTGATGGCTACCAAGGCATTGTTTCCAATGCGCTTATAGCCTAAATCATTGAGTAATTTATTATTCATGTCTAAGAAATAAACAAAAAGTCCTGCTGCTATGCGTTTGTTCCCATCAGAAAAGGAATGGTTCTTGACAATGAAATATAGTAAATTAGCTGCTTTTTCTTCGATGCTCGGATATAAATCCTCTCCGTCGAAGGTTTGATAAATGGTTTCTATAGAGCTTCGAAAAGACTGGTCTTTTTCGTTACCAAATAAATTTCCTGCTTTTTGATACGCTCTCCAGACTCGGATTTGCTGAATGGCGTTTTCGTAGCTTAGTCTCTCTATTTCGGCTTCTTCCTGACTAGGTAATGCTATAGTAAGTTGCTGATGATCGTATTTATCCAGGGTTTCTAATGCGTAAGCATATTGCTCTAACACACTAAGGATTCCCTTTGCTTCAACAGAAGATAGATTCTCGTTATTTCCTGCTTGTGCCGCTAATTTTATAGCGCGTTGTAGGTCAATAAATTTACCTTCTGATTCCTTTAATCGTTTTTCGTTCAAGGCGTATCCTTGCACTAGGTAATCCTTTAATCGCTGGGTTGCCCATTGACGGAATTGAGTAGCACTAGCGGAATTTACTCTATAACCTACCGATAAAATCATATCTAAATTATACAATTTCATTTTTCGCAATTTTCCATCTGCTGCAACCTGTTCCAAAATGGAACAGGTTGCGTTTTCTGGCAATTCGTTAGATTTATAAATATTTTGGATATGTTTTACAATTGCAGGTCTATTTACAGTAAATAAAGAAGCAATCCTATGTGCATCAAGCCAAACCGTTTCTTGTTCAAAGCGAACCTTTATTTCTGTTTGATTATCTTTCGTTTTAAATATTTCTATTTGATTTCCCATTTCTTTCGATTTGAACTAGCGAGAAAAACTCGGTAGTTGAATTATAATGGTCTGCAAGAAATCCTTACACGCCGCTTTTATTCTATTTCCTCTTTTTTAGAACTGTCGTTATCAATTTGCATTATGCATTTTCCGCA
>JAGOJA010000007.1:42908-46974 GCA_017995345.1 Flavobacterium sp. | reverse complement strand
TCTTTCCATTTTATTTGTGCCAAATAAGCTTTGCAAGATTCATCATTTGGCAATTCTTTTATAAAGTTTAGTATGCTTTGGCCTTCAAACACTTCCATATCCTTGATTTTAAAGGTATAAATATACAAAAATTAAGTGACTAACTCAATTATTTTATTCACACAGGCATTCTGAAATAGGCTACAACATTAAAATAGAGTTTTGATGATAATGTAATAGATTCATTAAACAATACAAATATAACGTAAACCATACTATTATTGAAGAAATTTTTTAGGCGATCTTGTTGAAATTTATCAAAAAGGTACTAGTTAAAACAGCAGCAAAATTACATGAAAATAGTCTAATTTAATTAGACTATTTTCATGTAATTGATTTACTAATTATAAGTACTAACATTTAATTGCTTGTGGTGTAGATCACTTAGTCTTTTACGTTTAATTTATTTAAAATGGTATCTAGCAAACACCATTTGCTTATGGAGGACTGTAATAAATTGGCACCCACAAATGCGGTAAACCACAACCAATTCTGGTTGACATAGATTGCCAAAAGTAAACTGATTAAGACAAAACTTCCGGCTACGGCTCTTACTATTCTGTTTTTCATAATGTGATTGCGAGGAACGAATCAATCTCGTTCTCTTATTAAATTGTTATTAATTTGATTTTTCGATATTGAGAACTGCAATATGGATATTGGATAAGGTTTCCTGCTTTTCATTGAATGCAGTAACCAAACCAAATAGCAGGTCTATGTTTTCTTTTTTTACAAAAGCATAAAAAAGTATCGATTCAGTTTCATTCCTTTCCGTTGCAAACCAATTACTTTCAATGGCTTCTTCAGATATATCTGTAAATCCCTTTACTTCTTTATACGTAAAGGTTTTTACATGAGCCTTTTTTAGCATTTGTTTGATGTCATTTTCAAAAGCTAGGATAGCAGTTATGATTAATAATTTCATAATTTATAGTGTTTAAAGTATATTTTCTTCTTCATTTTCAGAAACTTGAGAATTGGATTCCCATTTTTTTCTCTCAGTGATATAGTAAATTAATGGCACCACTAATAGTGTAAGAATAGTAGAAACAATAGCACCAAACACTAATGAAATTGCTAATCCTTGAAACAGTGGGTCAAACAAGATTATAGACGCTCCAATAACTACAGCACCAGTTGTCAATAGAATAGGGGAGGTTCTCACCGCTCCAGCTTCGATAATGGCTTGTTTTAGCGGAATACCGTCTTGCAATCTAATTTCTATAAAGTCAATCAGTAAAACAGAGTTTCGTACCATAACACCAGCCAAAGCAATCATCCCAATGAAAGAAGTCGCTGTGAAATAAGCATCCAATAACCAGTGACCAAATACGATACCAATCAGCGATAGCGGTATCGCTAACATCATCACAATAGGTGTTTTAAAGTTTTGGAACCATCCTACAATCAGCATATAAATAATGATAATAGCCACCATAAATGCAACACCTAAATCACGGAATACCTCCAAGGTAATTTGCCATTCGCCATCCCATTTTACGGTAAAATTACTTTCATCCGTAGGCTGCTCCATGTACAATTCTTCCACTTTGTACCCTTTTGGCACTTTCATTTTTTGGAGTTGATTGCTCATTCCTAAAATCGCGTAAACCGGACTTTCTAGCGCTCCTGCCATATCAGCTGTTACATATACTACACGTTTTTGATCTTTTCTATAAATTGTTTTTTGTAACGTATCAGTTTTTACTTTTACCAAGTCACTCACTGGAATCATATTTCCTTGACTCCCTTTTATTTTTAGGTTTTGAATGTCCTGTAAGCTGGTTTTGTCTTTGTCGTCAAGCGAAAGAACAATAGCCACATTATCATTCGAATTTTCATCATACAAATTTGAAATTGGATATTCCTTCAACAAATATGTTAGATTTCCAACTATTTGCTGCGGAGCAATTCCATTCAGCATTGCTTTTTCCTTATCCACTTCCAGTTTGTACTCGATTTGGTTGTCTTCTACCATCCAATCGATATCTACTACGTCAGAAGTGTTTTCTAAAATAGTTTTTACTTGTTTGGCTACTTTTATTTGTTCGTCATAGTCTGGTCCATAAATCTCAGCAACCAAAGTTGATAAAACTGGTGGTCCTGGCGGAACTTCAATCAGCTTGACATTTGCACCATATTTTTTGGCAATTTTCTGAACATCGGCACGCATATCTCTTGCAATAGCATGACTTTGTATGTCTCGATCTTCTTTGTGTAATAAATTTACCTGAATATCAGCCATATTACTCCCGCCACGCATATCGTAGTGACGTACCAACCCGTTGAACGTGATTGGAGCCGAGGTGCCAATATAATTCTGATAATTTACTACTTCGGGTCTTGTTGATAGATATTGAGCAATCTCCTTCGTTACCGCAGCTGTGCGTTCCAGCGTTGTTCCTTCAGGCATATCAATTACCACTTGAAACTCATTTTTGTTGTCAAAAGGCAACATTTTCACCACGACTGATTTCGTAAAAAACATCAAAACTGAACCAAACAACAATACTACCGTTAGTGCCAAAAGTATTCTTCTTTTTGAACTGCTGTCTAATAAAGGACGCTCCAGTTTGTTGTATATTTTATAAATAAGGCTGGTTTCCAGTCCTTCGGCTTCTTTATGTTCTTGGGTGTCTTTTTCTTGAAGCAAATGATACCCTAAATAAGGAGTTACGGTCAAAGCTACAAACAAGGACAAAATCATCGCAATAGAAGCCCCAATTGGCATCGGACTCATATAAGGACCCATCATTCCAGATACGAAAGCCATTGGCAAAATGGCCGCAATAACCGTGAATGTGGCTAAGATTGTTGGATTTCCCACTTCGTTTATCGCGTAAATCGCTGCTTGTTTAAATGGGAGTCGCTTCATCTTGAAATGGCGGTGCATGTTTTCAGCAATAATAATACTGTCATCGACAACAATTCCCACCACAAAAACTAAGGCAAAAAGGGTAATTCTATTCAACGTATAATCCAATAAATAATAACTGAACAAGGTCAATGCAAAGGTCAGCGGAACGGAGAAAAAAACCACTAAACCACCGCGCCATCCCATGGCCAGCATTACTAAAACGGTTACAGCAACAATCGCAATAAATAAGTGAAATAAAAGTTCGCCTACTTTATCCGAAGCCGTTTCTCCATAATTTCTTGTTACTTCAACATGCACATCATTCGGAATGGTGTTTTTCTTCAACAATTCGATTTTGTTAATGATTTTCTCCGAAATTTTCATTGCATCGGCACCTTTAACTTTTCCAACTGAAATGGTAACGGCAGGATATTCTGATGGAGCCGTTTTGAATTTTTCATTGGCTTTGCCATACCCAAAAGACACGTAACTTCTTGGCGTTTCTGCTCCATCTTGTATTTGGGCCACTTGTTTCAAATAGACAGGCATGTTTTTATTCACGCCTACTACCAAGTTTTCAACATCTTCAGCATTCGACAAAAACTGACCTGTAGTCACTAAATATTCTTGGTCATTTTGAACAAAACCACCCGATTGTGAACTGCCATTATTGGCCTGAATCATTTGCATAATTCCTAAAGCATCAACGCCATTTTCGGCCATTTTATCTTTGTCTAAAATTACTTTTAGCGCACGATTGCTTCCCCCAATTTCTTTAGTAATAGCTACATCTTTTATTTTTTCGATCTCCGAAGTTACTTCCTCTGCAATTTGTCGCAACTGAAAAGCATCTTCTTTTTCGCTCCAAAGCGTGATTCCTAACATCGGAACATCATCAATCGAACGCGTTTTTACCATCGGTTTGTAAACACCTTTTGGGAACATATCCTCGTGCTTAGCCAATTCATCATACAATTTTACGTACGAACGCTCGATATCCTCACCCACATAAAACTGTACAATAAGCATCGCTTGACCATTCATAGCCATCGTATGCACGTGCTCGACACCTTTTATGTTCGATATAATTTTTTCCAATGGTTTTGCCACACGACTTTCTACTTCCTTGGGACTAGCACCTGGATAACCCACTAAAACGTCAGCCATTGG
>JAGOJA010000007.1:0-42808 GCA_017995345.1 Flavobacterium sp. | reverse complement strand
CTTACCGGCATTCCTTTTTTAATAGAAACAATATCATTTTCAGAAACCATGGCCATAACCTGCAATTTCGAAGCACCTTCAACGCTCACTAGTGGCATTCCTGGATTAGCCATATCGCCTTCTTTTACAAAAGTATTGGTCACCACACCTGAAAATGGAGCCTTGATATTCGAATAGGAGAACTGTGCTAATACTTCATTTCGCATTTGTCTAGCACCTTCTAAACCTGCTTTTGCCATTTCGTAGCGCGCTGTCATATCATCAAGTTCTTTTTGCGAAGCACTTTGTTGTTTGAACAAATTCATAAAACGATCGTAATCTTTCTTGGCATTATTAAACCCAGCTGTTGCTTGTAGAATACTAGCGTCAACTTGTGCTTTTTTAGCCTGTAAATCAGTGTTGTTGATGCTCACTAATAATTGTCCTGCACCTACTTTTTGGCCTACTTGCACATGAACTTTGGTTACATAACCCATCATTCTTGTACTTAAGTTGGCACTATTTTCGGCTTCAATTTTCCCACTGGCAGTTACAAAAAGGCTGCTGTTGTTTTCTGTAATTCCGCTTACTTTTACAGCAATAGCAGTTTCTTTTACGATTTCTTTTTTCTTTTCGCTATTACATGAAGCTAGAAGAACTAATGCTAATAAGGGTATATATATCTTTTTCATAGTTTTATTTTTATTGATTTTGCAATTGATTTTTGCATTTGTAATTGAAATTTGATTCTTTTATTTTGTTAAAAAGTGTAAATAGTTTTGAGTAAAGTTATATTCGAAAACAGCTTGTAAAAATTCCAATTCTTTTTGAAACATCAGTGTTTCTGATTGTAGCAAGTCGGTTGTTTTTTCTAAACCTTGTGTGAAACGGTTGCTGCGAATGCGATAAGCTTCTTGCGATTGTTCTAAAGCTAGTTTGGAAAGGTTTACTTTATTTTCAGCATCTTTTAACTGACGGTTGGTTTTGTTTAATTCCAACTGGCTTTTAGCCTTATATTGTTGTGTTTCAATTTCTGATTTTTGGAATTCTGCTTTTGATTTTTCCATTTTACCAATAGATTTAAAACCGTCAAATAAAGTCCAAGACAATTGCGCTCCTACTAAATACCCTTTGGCACTGGTTCCAAATAAACTGTCATCATATAATTCATAACTTCCAAAAGCGTTTAATCTCGGCAAGAAATTCATTTTGCTAGATTGCAGCATTTTTCCGTAGGCTTCGTTTGATTTGTCCATCGCCTGAATGTCTTTTCTATTACTGGAAAGTGTAGTGTTGATGGTTTCGATGACAATCGTATTTTCTAATTTCTCGATTGGTTTGTAAACTTTATTACTACTATCTTCATTTAAAAGTAAGGCCAAATAATCCGATGCATTTTGCACATTACTTTTGGCATATTGCAGCTGATTTTTTATTTCATTGACACGAACTTGAACCGAAAGTAAATCCGTTTTTTGGAGAATTCCTTGTTTGAAATAGTTTTCTATTAGTTTCAAATTGGCTTCAGCTGTTTTATTTGCTTTTTCTAAAACGGTAACCGCTTTATAACCCAATTGTAATTCCATGAAAGCTTTGTTAGCTTCGAGCTCTAAGTATTCTTTAGTGCGTTCGGTTTGTAAAGAGAATGCTTCCATTTTAGCTTTGGCGGCTTGCCTTCCATAAAGTCCATCCACATTTATTAGCGGCTGTAAAACTTCAATTTTAGTAGCAAAATTTTTAATTCTAGCCGGATCATTCAGTAAGGCCGGATTAAAATCAGAAGCTGTTAAAACTTCCTGATTCAATTTAGATCCAAAAGCCATCAAAGGATTAGTAGTAGCAATAGCAGTATAAGAAGCCGAAATACTAGGTAAGAATATCGCCTTAGATTGTCTGTAATCAGCTTGTGCCGATTTGAAATCTTGATTGGCTATCTTTATTTGTAAGTTTTTATCGGAAGCTTTTAACCAAATATCTTTTTTAGAAATGGCCAAAGTATCTTGACTAAATCCTAAAGTAGAGGTGGATAGTATTCCTATGAGCAGCAGTACCTTTATTTTCATCATAATTGTTTTATCTGGATTATGAAGCAAAGATAGAGTGACAAAAGAGGATGCACAGTAACATAAGTCACATATAAGATTTAGTACGCAGTTTTTAATGATTCTAATTGATAAAGCCGGGAAAACAAACGTAATTCTGAAATTTGATTTTCATTTTAGAATTTGAATGAGTTCAAGTATATTCACTCTGGAACTGCTTCGTTTTGTTAAAAATGCGTTATATATTTGTAAAAAATATAAAAATATATGGAGTTTATTTCTCAAACATGGTCTTGGTACGTTTCTGGGTTTATAATAGGTATGATTATGCTATGTTTAATCTATTTTGGAAAGACTTTTGGCATGTCATCTAATTTGCGTTCGCTATGTTCTATTGCAGGTTTGGGCAAAAAGATGGATTTTTTTGATTTTGATTGGAAATCGCAACGTTGGAATTTAGTGGTCGTTTTAGGAGCTATGTTAGGTGGTTTCGTGGCTGTTCATTTTATGAGCGACCCTAGTAATGTAACTATAAACCCAGCAACTATTGCTCAATTAACTCCATTAGGAATTGATGCACCTAATGGAAAATTAATGCCAAATGCTCTTTTTGGAACACAAATTTTACAATCGCCTAAAAGTATTTTTATTCTGTTAGTAGGCGGTGTTTTGATTGGTTTTGGCTCTCGTTATGCTGGAGGTTGCACCTCAGGACATGCCATTTCGGGTTTGAGTAATTTACAAATCCCTTCTTTGAAAGCCGTTATTGGATTTTTTATTGGCGGATTGATAATGGTACATTTTTTACTGCCAATACTTTTAAAATAAGCGATAACAAAGAATCAACACTTAACTAGTAAAAGAAGATATGAAAAAAATAATAAAATACCTAGTAGTAGGATTTGTTTTGGGAATAGTATTAACAAAATCAGAGGCTGTTTCTTGGTATCGCATCTACGAAATGTTTCAATTTCAATCGTTCCACATGTATGGAATTATTTCTGTGGCTATTCTAACAGGAATAATTGGCATTCAGTTGATTAAAAGAAAAAATATAAAAGATGTCAAAGGGGAACCTATAGTTATTGAAGACAAAGAAAAAGGATCTGCGCGTTATTGGATTGGCGGATTGTTATTTGGACTAGGATGGGCCTTAGTTGGTTCTTGTCCTGGCCCAATATTTATATTAATAGGAGCAGGTTTCTGGACTGTACTTATTGTGCTATTTGGAGCACTTCTGGGGACATGCTTATATGCACTATTAAAAAACAAGTTGCCTCATTAATATAATTTAATCGGATATTAAAGCAGTGTTTTCTCTGGAGAATGCTGTTTTATTTTGTTTAATTTCAAAACACCAATTACAATTAAATATTGAGCAGTTAAGTACGTTAGCATGATTAGAAATGTGCTGTATTGCAACGTTGCATAGAATTTATTAAGAGCCAAAATACTATCTGAAGCTACAAAAATAATAGCTCCAATTAGAATATAACTATTGGCAGGCTTTTGCCAATTTAAAAAACCCTTTAAAGCGAATAATAACATGATTGAAATTATCAGTGCATAGCCAAAAACTGGAAGCATTAACTCCCCAAGATTTGGTAATAAAAGTAACATTATTGCAGCTAAATAAATGATTATAACTGTAATTCCAATCCAATAAATAAATTTACTTTTCCTTAAATAAACCTTTAATTGCTTGTTAAATACGATTATGTAAAAAATATGTGAAAAAAGAAAAGCTACCAATCCCCCAATAAAATACAACTCTCCTTTAGTACTAAACATCAATATGATATCACCTATCCATGAAAAAGATAGAGCGGTCAAAAGTATTTTTTTACTAGCGAATCGTTCATGAAGATAGACAGCAACAAATAGAAATGGTAGCAAAAAAGGTTTCAAAAACCAAGCTATATCTTCTCTTCCAAAAAGAATGATTGAAAGATAAATAAAACTGAAAACAATAAAACTATTAAATACTGAGTTACTTTTCATAAATTACTTTTAGGATTGTGCGACAAGTAGGGTTTCTTTTTCAAAAATACTATTGACAAAATAAATCGTTACTAACAAAGACAAAACAAGATAGCTTAAAATAACATAATTGGCAAATGGAAATAACTGATTCATGCCAAACCAATCGCCAAAATAAAAAATTAGTCCAATCCCAAATGCAAAACGAATACTTTCCCAGAATACAGAAATTTTACTCGTATCCATTAATTCTGTATAACTGTACACAGTCAGGAAGATGAATACGCCGTAAATAAATACATTGGGCAAACCTATTATGGCAATAGAATTATACATATAACTAATAAATAATAAGGTGATCAGCGCTTGAAAAATGGACCAATACATCAGTTTTTTAGAATGTTGCATTCCGTATTTTTCAAAATTATAAACATCGGTAATTTTAGACACCGGATACTTTTCTTCGAAATTTTCTGGACGCCAGCCGGTTGGTTTAAACCAAATGGTGAATTTGTCTTTCCAGTTTTCAGCACGCCAAGCATCTGTAATTAATAACCCTAAATGTTGAAAATTAATCCGAATTGGGTTCCATGTTCTTGCTGGCCTTGTGATTCCAAAAACAGGAGGAACGCTTTCTAGCTCTTCCTGAAAAGTACCGAAGAGTTTATCCCAAAATATAAATATTTGCGAATGGTTTTTATCCATATATTCAGGATTTATGGCATGATGTACTCTGTGATGTGATGGAGAAACAAGTATGTTTTCTAGAAAACCAATTTTCTTGATGTGCTTGGTATGATACCAGAATTGGAGGAATAAATGTATAGGTAAGGTTATCGCAATCACTTTGGCGGGAACACCTAAAAGAGCGGCAGGAATCAATAAAAAAGTAAATAGATTAACAAAACTGGAAATAGGTTGGCGCAGGGCACAAGCCAAATTGAATTCTTCACTGCTGTGATGAATGGCATGTTTATTCCATAAAAAATTGATTTGGTGGGATAAACGGTGGCTCCAATAACCATAAAAATCGATGGCTATAAATCCAATAAGATAAGTAAAAACTGTAGCTTCAAGATTGAAAATCGCAATTTTCGAAACGATCCAGTCGTAGGAAATCAATGTGATACTCAGTCCCAAAACATCTTTTACAGAATTGACCATTCCAGAACTCACGCTTGAAACAGAGTCCATATTAGGGGATGTGTTTTCCCCTTTGTAATGCCCATATATTTTCTCTATTATAATCAATATCAAAAAGATAGGCATTACAAAAACTAGAATCTTACCATATTCTTCCATAAAAAAATCTCTTTTATTCAAATATAGAATAAAAGAGACTGTTTTTTTATTTTTTCCAAATAATTTAATAAAAAAAAGGAAGTTATTGTCCTCTAAATTATCTCAGCATTTAGTCCTGCTTCTAATAATTGGGTGCATTGCGGCTTCAATTTTTCATAAGAACCTGTCTTTACAGTACATTTTCCGTTATAGTGTATTATTAAGGAACATTGTTCCGCTTGTTCCGGAGTGTGGTTACAAACCCGAATCAAAGTGTCAATAACATGATCAAATGTATTTACATCATCGTTGTAAACCACAATTTCATTATCTAATTGCACTGATTCTTTGACGCTTACTCTTTCTCTTACTTTTTCTTTAGTACTCATTTTTGTAGGTTTTTGTACTTTCGTAATTAATAAAAAAATATCGATACTAATTTACATATTTTAGAGATACCCAATTGTTTCTTTCTAGTTTTTTAACATAAGTCAATCCTTTTTCAGTACAAGAAGCATCTATAAAAGGGATGTCTTCTTGATAAAAACCGCTTAAAAGCAGCGTTCCTTTTGGATTCAAACTATCTACATAACTTTGCATGTCGTTCAACAAAATGTTCCTGTTGATATTAGCTATAATCAAATCGTATTTTTTACCTTCTAATAAAGCTGCCTCCCCTTCATATACTGTAATGTGCTTGCAATTATTGCGTTGTGCATTTTCAATGGAGTTTAAATAACACCAGTTGTCAATGTCAATAGCATCAATTGGTTGAGCTCCTTTCATCTCGGCAAGTATTGCCAAAATAGCAGTTCCGCAACCCATATCCAGGGTTTTCATTCCGGTAACATCCATTTCTAATAAATGCTGAATCATCATGTGTGTAGTTTCATGGTGACCGGTTCCAAAACTCATTTTTGGTTCGATTACAATATCAAATTCGGCATCCGTTTTAGGGTGAAAAGGAGCTCTTACGTGACAATTTCCGTCAACATCTATTGCTTCAAAATTCTTTTCCCATTCTTCATTCCAGTTTACTTGTTCGATTTCTTCAAATGAATAATCAATTGTAAACTCCTCTGATTGTAAAATATGGATATCATCAAGAATCATTTCATCCCATAAATCTTTTTGTACAAAAGCAGAAATTCCTGTTTCGGTTTCTGTAAAACTCTCGAATGCTTTTTCTCCTAATTCTGCAATTAATATTTCAGATCCTAATTGCTTCGCCTGTTCGCTACTGCTCGAGTCTTTAGGTTCAATAGTAAAATGATACCCGATATAAATGTTTGACATGCTTTTTTTTTGCAAAGGTAACAATCACTTGTTAAACGGCATTTGTAATTCAATTTTTTTTTAGATTTGCACAACGAACACAAACTAACAAACAACGGCTACATGAAAAAATTAATTTTATTTTTTGTCATTCTCTCTGGAATTATAGGAAATGCTCAAGAGAATGTTAAACAGAAGCGCGAACAGGATAATGACCTAAAAATAGCGACGCTTCCTTATTATAGTTTTGGCAAAGGAATTGGAATAACTTCTCCAGACAGTTTGTACCAAGTAAATATTAGATTTCGAATGCAGAATAGAGTTACCTATATGGATAATGAAGGGAAAGATGGCGCCTACGAAGCACAAATTAGGCGTTTGCGTTTGCGATTTGACGGATATGTTGGAAATCCAAAATTTTTATACGCAATTCAATTGTCATTTGCTCCGGGCGATGTAGGCGAAATTGAAGATGGAAAAAATATTAATATTATTCGTGACGCCGTGTTTTCCTATAGACCCAATAAACATTGGAATCTAACTTTTGGACAAACGAAATTACCAGGAAATCGCCAACGTTTGAATTCTTCGGGAGCTTTACAATTAACGGATCGATCTATTAATAATGCCAAATTTACACTAGACAGGGATTTTGGTTTTCAAGTTCATAATACGAATGAATTTAAAGATAAATTTTCTTATAATTTTAAAACAGCAGTTTCTACCGGTGAAGGGCGTAATGTAACAGGAAATGCAGATGCTGGATTGGCATTTACGGGTAAAGTAGAGTTGTTACCGTTAGGATCTTTTAGTAAAAACGGTGCATATTTTGAAGGAGATTTGGTACGAGAGAAAACGCCTAAATTGATGCTTTCAGGAGCTTTTCAGCAAAATAATCACGCCAGAAGAACTCAAGGGCAGTTAGGAAGCGATTTGTTTGAGCAGCGTACGTTGAAGTCAGTTGTGCTAGATGTAATTATGAAATACAATGGTTGGGCAGCGATGTCGAGTTTCATGTCTAGAAACGCTACTGAAAACGCTGTTACAGTAAATCCAAACAATAGTTTAGAATCGAATTATGTGTACGTAGGTAGCGGATTTGACCATCAATTGAGTTACAATTTCCCTTCAAACTATGAGGTTGTTGGAAGGTATTCTACTCAAAAAGTTGGAGATGATATTAAAGCTTTGGCTCCAAATACAAAACAATATACGATAGGTTTAACCAAATATATTTGGGAACACACTTTTAAATTGCAAAGTGAATTGACTTTTGAGACCTTAAATTATTTTAATGCAAGTGCTAAAAATAATTGGTATGTACGTTTTCAGGTCGAAATAGGGATTTAAAAAAAAGAAAAGCGGTGATTTATTTTCACCGCTTTTTTTATATAAATCTAAAAATGAAATTTTATATAGCATTTATAATTGCTACGAAATCATCTGCTTTTAACGCTGCACCACCAATAAGACCACCGTCTACATCTGGTTTAGAGAAAATTTCTTTTGCGTTATCTGGTTTTACACTTCCACCATAAAGAATAGATACGTTATCGGCGATTTTATTTCCATAAACTTTACGAACCGTTTCTCTAATGAATTCATGCATTTCTTGAACTTGTTCCGGAGAAGCTGTTTCTCCAGTTCCTATTGCCCAGACTGGCTCGTAGGCCAAAACGATACTGTCCCAGTCTTTTGGTTGGATATGAAATAATCCATCTCGCAATTGATATTCTACTACATTAAAATGATTTTTTGATTGGCGATCTTTTAATTCTTCTCCAAAACAAAAAATAACCATCATATCATGCTCTAAAGCGGTATTTACTTTGCTAGCAATCAAAGCATCTGTTTCATGAAAATAAGCTCTGCGCTCTGAATGTCCCAGAATTACAATATCTACACCAACACTTTTTAACATATCAGCTGAAATTTCACCTGTAAAAGCACCACCTTCAGCTTGGTGTACATTTTGTGCAGCAACATCAATATTTGTGAATTCTAAATGGTCAACAGCAGAAGCCAAGTTTACAAATGTTGGAGCTACAATTACTTGTGCTTTTGTATCAGTTGGTATTTTTGCTATCAATTCATTTAGTAAATCTTCAGTTTGCTCCGCATTTTTATGCATTTTCCAGTTTCCGGCAATAATCTTCTTTCTCATTTTAATGTGTTTCGTTTGAATTATCATTTTTGAACGTTACAATTGATGCGTGTAGCGTATTATTTTAAATTTTTAAGAGTCTCATTGATTTTATCAAAATCAGTTTCTATCGCACGGTATAAAACAATTTTTCCTTTTTTGTCTAGAATGATGTATCTTGGAATCCAATCCACATCAATCGCTTTTGCAAATACACCTTTCATTTGGTCATTTGCCATGAAATTATCTCCTTTCATTTCGTGTTTTTCAATTCCAGCTTTCCATTTATCGACAGTTTTATCCATCGAGATGAATACGTACGCAACATCAGGATTGTTCGCTTGTAATTCTTTTAGTTTTGGCATTGCTTTGACGCAATCCCCACACCAAGAAGCCCATACTTCTATTACCAAAGTTTTTCCTTTGTGTTTTTTCAAGATATCCTTAAACGCAACTTGACTTCCATCAGTGGCTAAAAGGGTTTCAGATAAAGCTTCTTCGGAGAATTTAGTTTTTTGCGCATTTGAAGTACAAGAGAATGTTGCAAAGGCAATTAGTAGTGCTATTATTCTTTTCATTATAGTAATGTTTTTAACAAAGTTAAGAAAACAATTCGAAAGAGGTAGGTTGAATAAAAATTTTTGAAAACATTATTCGAAAATGACAAAACAATATCGATATAGTTTGAAAATAATTCATTGATTTTGATCCATCGAATTATTTTGAAGGTAGATGTCGCCCTTTTAAAGTATAAAGTCGTAAAGTTTCCTTAACAGGAGACTCTACGACTTTGAAATTTTTTAGGGTTTATTTAGAATTTTAAATCTTCGATATCGTTGTGATGAACTTTCTGTTTTATAGTTCCTTTTTCAAGTAGTACAATACTAGGATTGGCTCTTTCAATGGTTTTTATAGTTATTCCATCACAAAAATAGAAGTCAAATGTCAATCCGAATTGTTTTTTTGTAGCAGCTATTTCTTCAGGTGATGAAGCAGTCATACCAATTACTTTATACCCTTTTGCTTTAGCTTTCTGATTCAGTTTTTCCATTTTTGCCATTCCATTCTCGTCGGATAGGTTTAAATCATAAGCTGTAATCAGCATCAATTTTGGCTCATCTAACAACTCATCTTTGTAGTCGGCACCGTCTTTTTCCATTGTAAAATCATGAATAGGAGGAACGAAACCTTCTGTGATAACTTTGTCTTTTCGGTCCACAAATACAGCACCTTCTGGAATGTTCATCAAATCTTTTTCGGTAAACTCTTTATCAACACCGCCAACTTTGTAAATAAAGACCATTTCTACCACTGATTTTTCTGCTCCATCAGGAATTCGCATTCCTTTTTGAATATTTTCACCTACTTTATAAGGTCTGAAATCAATCAATGGCAAATGGTTTAAAACCCAAGCTCCCATAAGTGAAGATAAAATAATAGTGATAAAAAGAATAGTGTTTTGTATGACATTGCCAAACAAAGGTTTAACTAGTTTTTTATTAAAAAATAATATCAGAATAAAGAAAAGTAAAACGATATCCTTAGTAAAGGATTGCCAAGGAGTGACTTTTAAAGCGTCTCCAAAACAACCACAATCTTTTACAACATTAAAGTAAGCCGAATAAAAAGTCAAGAAAGTAAATAAAACAATCAGGATTAATAAACTCCAGATGGTGAATTTAGTTTTATAACCAATGAGCAACATAACTCCCAAAACTACCTCAAGAATGACTAAAAACAAAGCAAGTGCTAATGAAAATGGAACAAAAAAGGGCATGTTGAAAACGGGTTCACTGAAGTATTCCGCTAATTTATAAGAAAACCCAATAGGATCATTCAGTTTGATTAATCCTGAAATTATAAACAGGATTCCAACAAATAGTCTAGAAAATTGAGTAATTAAATTTTTCATATTTAGGTATTGTTTTTTTTTATTTATTTTCAAAACCCATTAAAATCAAGGCAAAAACTGAGTAATTAATCATATCCTGATAATTAGCATCGATTCCTTCTGAAACTAATGTTTTTCCTTTATTGTCTTCAATTTGTTTAACGCGCAGTAGTTTTTGTAAAATCAGGTCGGTTAGTGAACTCACTCGCATTTCTCGCCAAGCTTCTCCATAATCATGATTTTTGTCTTCCATTAATTCTTTGGTCTGTTTAATTTTAGTGTCGTATAACTCAGTTGCTTTTTCGACACTTAAATCAGGTTGATCTGCAACACCTAATTCCAATTGAATCAACGCCATAATCGAATAATTGATAATTCCGATGAATTCGCCGGTTTCATCTTCATCAATTTTTCGGACTTCGTTTTCTTGCAGACTTCTTATTCTTTGGGCTTTAATGTAGATTTGATCCGTTAGCGAAGGCAGTCTCAAAATACGCCAAGCACATCCGTAATCTTGCATTTTGTTGATAAACAGCGCACGACAAGTCGCAATCACAGTGTCATATTCCTTTGAAGTATTCGTCATTATTGGTGTATATTTGTATTCAAATTTTTTCAAAAATAAGACAATTTTTTTGAATGAAAAATTTTGAAGTCTTTAAAACTGTAAACGAATGACTATTAACTGCAAAGGATTACTTGTAGACTTATCAGCTCCTAAAGTAATGGGGATTTTGAATGTAACGCCCAACTCATTTTTTGATGGTGGAAAGTATAAAAACGAAACCGAAATACTTTCTCAAGTTGAAAAAATGGTAGTTGATGGCGCAACTTTTATAGATATTGGCGCTTATTCCAGTAAGCCAAATGCAGAATTTGTAGCGGAACAAGAAGAGATTTATAGAATTGTTCCTGTGGTGGATTTGATTTTAAAACATTTTCCCGAAGCAATCCTGTCAATAGATACTTTTAGGGGTGAAGTGGCAAAAGCGTCGATTGAAAGCGGTGCGGCTATCATCAACGATATTGCGGCAGGAAATCTGGACAACAACATGTTTGAAATCATTGCAAAATACAATGTGCCTTATGTTATGATGCACATGCGTGGAAATCCGCAAACCATGCAAACCCTCACGGATTATGATGATATTGTGAAAGAAATGTTGTTCTATTTTTCAGAAAAAGTAGCTAAAGCAAGAAGTTTTGGAATAAATGATTTGATGATCGACCCTGGCTTTGGATTTGCCAAAACAGTAGGTCAAAATTATGAGGTTTTCCAAAAAATGGAATTGTTTAATATGCTAGAACTGCCACTTCTTGTTGGGGTTTCCAGAAAATCAATGATTTATAAAACCCTTGGTACTACAATAGAAAATGCGTTAAACGGAACTACGGTTTTGAATACTTTGGCATTGACAAAAGGAGCAAAAATTCTTCGTGTTCATGATGTAAAAGAAGCCGTGGAATGCGTTGCATTGTTCAATAAAATTAATTTATAAAGATGAAATATTTTACTCTGATTGCTGTTTTTATTCTGTTTTCTTGTGGTAGCAAAGAAGATGTTTTGTTGCCAAAAGCGAATACAACCATTGTCAAAAATGTAATGGATCTCTCGCCAATCTATATTTTTTTTAGAACAAAAGACAGCGATACATTAGTAGAAGTAAACCGAAAAAACAGTATTATTTCGACCAATTGGATTTTAAATGTAGACAAACGATTGCCGTTGCGACTTACAATTCCGGAAATCATGAAATTGCAGCAAAAAAAGTGGGAAGAAAAAGCGCATAAGAATGAAAAGGCCGAAAACTATTATTCCTACGCCGATACGATTGGAAAAAACTTAGCTTTTATTCCTTTTACCAATGTGTATTATAAACTGGAAAAACCAACGTCAGGAATAGTTGTTTTCTTTTCCAAAAACAATGAAATTTCAGTAGATACTATTGTGGTAAAACAAGAAGAATTACAAGCATATTTGAATAAATTACCAAGTAATACAGCGATTCATTATGTTTTTGGTTTTGATAAAAATGCCAGTTTTGGAAGTTATATTCAAAACAAAATTTTAATTAATAGCTTAAAGCTTCCATCGTCAGAATTTAATATAAAACACGAAGAGTTTATTTATTAGCAACCCGTTTTTTACACTAAAAAGACCTACTGTTTTACTGGTGATGATACGGTTCGTTTTTCAAAATCGTAAATCCACGATACAATTGTTCGATAAAAAACAAACGCACCATTTGATGTGAAAAAGTCATTAAGGAAAGCGAAATTTTACCTTGCGCTTTGGCATAAACAGTGTCCGAAAAACCATAAGGACCTCCAATTACGAAAACCAAAGTCTTTACTCCGGAGTTCATTTTCTTTTGTAATTCAGCTGAAAAACCTACACTAGAAAAGTTTTTCCCGTTTTCGTCCAATAAAATGAGTTGATCTGTTGGAGTGATTTTTGCCAAAATCAATTCCCCTTCTTTCTCTTTTTGTTGACTTTCGGATAAGTTTTTCACATTCTTGATATCAGGAATAATATCTAAATCGAACTTGATATAAAAAGACAATCGCTTGGTGTAATCGTCTATTAAAGAGTGTAAGGCTTTGTTATCGGTTTTGCCAATAGCAATCAATTTGATGTTCATTTTTGTTGAATTTCAGAGGCACCAAGATAGAAAAATCAACAATTTTAAAGTGTTTTCTCTTTCAAAGCAATGCGTTATTAATCAAGAATTGAATTTATGCAATAGCAAAACTAGCATTTTATTTATTTCACGGCAATACTGTCTATAAATAATAGAAAGTTTTCCTCTTTTTTATTGCCAATCAAGAAAGCTATTTCCTCTAAATTAGATCCATCGTAACGTGGCATGTTTAATTCACGCCCTCTAAAAGTTGGGTACAATGCGGTGATTGGGATTTCAATGGTTTGCCAGTCCCTATTCGTTTGAAAAGGGAATACATACGAATGGGAATCAGTACTACAGGATTTAACTCTAAATTGGTATTCTTTACCATCTCCTTTAAGTCGGATACAAATAAACTTATTTTTATCTAAAATAACTGGATCAAAATCATGTTTAATAGAACAGAATCCGCCATTATTTTCTAGCGATATTTTCCCTTCAAATGTTCCATGACCTTCCGCATTCAAAAAAATAGTACTTTCTGAATTTCCGCCCATAACGCCATCATTTATTACTTGCCAGTTACTTAATTCACTGCTAACATTAAATTCAAAGAGTACAAA
The DNA here is from genome assembly GCA_017995345.1 of Flavobacterium sp. Lineage (GTDB taxonomy): Bacteria > Bacteroidota > Bacteroidia > Flavobacteriales > Flavobacteriaceae > Flavobacterium. Next base: position 28,970 of record JAGOJA010000007.1, on the reverse strand, counting down.
TTGATTCATAAAAAATTGATTTAAAACAGGCTTGTTATTAACCTTTGGGTAATGGCTCGCCTACAGCAATATCACATTTATGTCCGGGTTGTCCATGTGCTGGATTCATTCCTTCTGCGGTTGGAGCTACATTAACTGGGGTAGAAGTTGAAGTTACTGTCGTGGCAGGAGTGACTGTGCTTTGTTGTTTATTTGCAACTGATGAGCCATTTAGTGGCGCACCTACAGCAATACCACATTGATGACCAGGTTGTCCATGTGCAGGATTCATTCCTTTAGCAGTAGGAGTTGCCTGTCCTGGATTTGGTGTTTTTGTCACAGTACTTGTAGGAATAGAAACAGTTTGTTCATTATTTGAAATAGCTGGAGTATTTAATGGAGCACCTACAGCAATGCCACATTGATGACCGGGTTGTCCGTGTGCGGGATTCATTCCTGGCGCGGTAGAAACAGGATTTGTTGTAGTATTCTCCCCAGTTTGTTGGGTTGCGGATTGTGACTTCATTTGATTACCAACTTCAGTAAAAGGAACGATATTTGCTGGCGTAGTAGGTATTGCTACTTCTTTTTTGCAGGAAGCCAAAAGTAACGACGATACAAAAAGTAGGCTTAAAAAAGATTTCATAAAAAGTGTTTTTAATTACTAAAATCAAATATAAGATTTTAAATAAGAATGTCCTCAATAATAATAATTGATTTTTTTAGATTTGAATGCCTGAATAGTAAACAGTCAATGTTTAGAGTTAAAAACGTATTTAATAACGGATTAATTCTTCAGGCCTTGATTATTATAGTTGTTTTTAATATACTAGCTTTGTTTGCTTCTTTTTCTAAAGAACGCAGCTTACAAATTTTCAATTTCACAAAATATATCTTATTTTAGCATTCCATAAATTTTCTATAATAATGATTAGCGAAACACAGTTCGAAAACGAGTTACAATTAATAATAAAAAATGCCATTCGGGAAGATGTTGGCTCAGGTGACTATAGTTCTTTGGCTTGCATTCCAGTATCAGCAACAGGAAAAGCAAAATTGCTTGTAAAGGAAGATGGTATTATTGCTGGTGTAGCTTTTGCTAAAATGATTTTTGAATATGTTGATGCTAATCTTCAAATAGAAACTTTTATTGAGGACGGAACTCCAGTAAAAAAAGGAGATGTGGTTTTTCATGTTTCAGGAAGTTCACAATCCATTTTGAAATCAGAACGTGTAGTTTTGAATTCGATGCAAAGAATGTCAGCGATTGCTACAAAAACAAAAGAATACGTCCGTTTAATAGAAGGAACCGGAACTAAAGTGCTAGACACGCGCAAAACGACACCTGGATTTAGAGCTTGTGAAAAATGGGCAGTCAAAATAGGTGGAGGCGAAAACCATCGTTTTGCTTTGTATGACATGATTATGCTTAAAGATAATCATATTGATTTTGCAGGTGGAATTACTTTGGCTATAGCCAAAACAAAAGCCTATCTGAAGGAAAACAATCTAGATCTTAAAATTATTGTTGAAGCCAGAAACTTAGATGAAATCAAAGAAATTTTAGAAAGTCAAGGTGTGTATCGAATTTTGATTGACAATTTCAATTTTGAAGATACTAAAAAAGCAGTCGCTTTGATTGGTGATCAATGTTTGACAGAATCATCTGGAAATATAAATGAAAAAACAATTCGTGTTTATGCTGAATGTGGTGTAAATTATATTTCCTCAGGTGCTTTGACACATTCTATTTATAATATGGATTTGAGCTTAAAAGCAATTTAATTTATGTCAGCAGAAATAGAAATAAAACTCGAAAAAATTCCTATAATACGCAATCTGGTTCATCTGCTAAAGAGGATAAAACTTCCGTGGCTACAAGGATTGTCGTTGTATGATTTATTAGAATTATATGGATTGGGAATTGTAGAGAGTGCGTTGACTTACCATGCCAGTGCAATTGCATTCAGTTTTTTTATGGCATTATTTCCTTTTGCGCTGTTCATATTAAATCTTATTCCTTACATTCCTATTGCAGGATTTCAAGAAGATTTTTTGTTATTCGTCAAGGATGGAGTACCGCCCAATACCTATGATGCAATTTATAAAATAATCACAGATATTCTTAATAACAGTCACTCAGGGTTAGTTTCGTATGGGTTTTTGCTTTCGATTTTATTGATGGCCAATGGGCTAAATGGAATTTTAGGAGGTTTTGAAACTTCCCGGCATGTACTTGTAAAAAGAGGTTTTGTACGCCAATATTTGGTTTCATTAGGTATGTCATTAGTATTAGCGTTTTTATTAATTGTTACTGTAGCAATTATCGTTGTTTTTGAGGTGGTTATACAAAAAACAGTTTTTAGCGACCAAGTTCAACTGATTGTTTTAGGAAGATATGCGTTTATAATTTTGATGATTTTAATCACAACTTCCATACTCTTTAAATTTGGTACAAAACACGACAAAAACAGAGCGTTTATCTCGATAGGCTCTGTTTTTACTACTATTTTGATACTCATCGATTCTTATGCTTTTGGTATATGGGTTATAAAATTTTCTCAATACAATGAATTATATGGGTCAATAGGCACATTATTGATTCTGATGTTTTATATTTGGATCAATTGTATGATATTACTATTAGGTTTTGAATTGAATGCCACAATAAATAAATTAAAAGTAAAAAAAAGTAAAATTAATTAAATCAAAAATAGCGCTACTTTTAGGAGCTATTTCCTGCTATTCGTTGCAATCTTTTTACTCGTTAAGGAACGAGAAAAAGGATTTTCACTGCTATCAGGGCTAACAAAAACAAAATTAAAAAACTATGAAAAACACCATCACAATTCTTGCCTTGTTTGTTTCAATGACTTTCTATGCTCAAAGTAATAGCGTTATTGGAAAATGGAAAACCATTGATGACGAGACGGGTAAACCCAAATCTATTGTTGAAATCTATGAACGTTCTGGAAAAATTTATGGAAAAGTCGTTGATATATTAGATGCGGAAAAGAAAAAAAACTTATGCACTAAATGTCCAGGTGAAGATAAAAACAAACCAGTAATGGGTCTTGTAATTATCAAAGGACTTACAAAAGATGGCAATGAATACAGTTCTGGAAAAATTTTAGATCCAGTAACCGGAAAAACCTACAAATGCTTTTTAGCTTTGGAAGGAAGCGATCAATTGAAGGTTCGTGGCTTTATTGGTATTTCTTTATTTGGAAGAACACAAACTTGGCATAGAGTAAAATAATAATAAAGTAAGAGTTATGAGTTCAAAGTAAAAAAACTACACATAACTCATAACTCTTAACTCCTATTAAATGCATTTTGTTGAAGTAATTTTACCACTTTCCTTAGCCAAAACTTTTACCTATAGTGTTTCCGAAACGGAATTTCATTATATCAAAAAAGGAATGCGGGTGGCAGTTCCTTTTGGGAAAAGTAAAATTTACACGGCTTTAGTTATTCAAATTCATCAAAATAAACCTGAACTATACGAAGCCAAGGAAATTCATCAAATCCTAGATGAAAGACCCATTGTAACTGAAATCCAAATAGCACATTGGCAATGGATTGCTTCCTATTATATGTGTGCCATTGGAGATGTGTATCGTGGCGCCATGCCAAGTGCGCTTTTGCTGGAAAGCGAAACCCTGATTTCTCAAAAAACCGATTCCTTTATTGATACTAGTCTCCTTTCGGATGATGAGTTCCTAGTTTACGAAGCCTTGCAACAGCAGAGCTCTCTAAAAATCCAAGATATTATTTCGATTTTAAACAAGAAAAATATATTTCCTGTTATTCAAAAACTAGTTGATAGGAATATTCTGGTACTTCAGGAAGAAATTCAAGAAAGCTACAAACCTAAGTTGGTTCGATACGTGCGCTTGCACCCTAAATATGAATCCAATCAAGGTTTAAGCGAACTACTGGAAACGCTAAAAAATGCCAACAAACAAAGAGAAATCGTACTGCGTTATTTCCAGTTAAGCGCTTCGGAAAAGACCCAAGGCCAAGCTAAACCTATAACGGTCAAAAAACTTGTTGAAGCTGCAAATTCTTCTTCGGCAATCGTGAAAGCTTTAATCGAAAAAGAAATATTTGAAGATTATTTTCTTCAGGAAGACCGCGTAAATTTTAATGGAAAAATCCGTGAGGATGAGCTGCAGTTAAGTGCTACGCAGCAAACTGCTTTCGAGGAAATTAAAGAACGTTTTACTCAAAAAGAAGTGTGTTTATTGCACGGAGTCACTTCTAGTGGAAAAACCGAAATTTACATTAAACTCATTGAAGAATATCTGGTAACAGGAAAACAAATCTTGTATTTACTGCCCGAAATCGCTTTAACAACTCAATTAGTGGGCCGATTAAGAACTTATTTTGGAAATAAAGTTGCCGTTTTTCATTCGAAATACAACAATAACGAACGTATTGAAGTTTGGAATCAAGTAGTACAAAACTCCGAAAAAGCACAAGTGGTAATAGGAGCGAGGTCTGCTCTGTTTTTGCCATTTCAAAATTTGGGATTCATAATTGTAGATGAAGAGCATGAACCAACCTTCAAGCAAGTAGATCCCGCTCCACGATATCATGCGAGAGATGCCGCTATAGTTTTGGCCTATTCGCACAAGGCAAAAGTTTTATTAGGATCAGCAACACCTAGTATAGAAACGTATTTTAATGCAAAATCAGATAAATTTGGACTGGTAGAAATTTCAAAACGATTTGGAAATGTAATGATGCCCAATATCGAATTAGTGGATTTGAAAGACAAATACTTTCGTAAAAAAATGACGGGACATTTCAGCGATGTTTTAATCGAAGAAATTACAAACGCATTGTCATTAGGAGAACAAGTTATTTTATTTCAAAACCGTAGAGGATATTCACCTATTATTGAGTGTATCACTTGTGGTCATGTGCCACAATGCCAACAATGTGATGTAAGTTTGACGTATCACAAACATAAAAACCAGTTACGTTGTCATTATTGTGGATATACTATGGCAAAACCTAAGCACTGTCAGGCATGCTCAAGCGTTGATTTGACTACAAAAGGCTTTGGAACCGAACAAATCGAACAAGAATTGATTTCTATTTTTCCAAATTCAAAAATAGGAAGAATGGATCAGGATACCACCCGAGGAAAATTTGGTTTCGAAAAAATCATTGATAGTTTCAAGAATAGAGAAATGGATATCTTGGTAGGAACTCAAATGCTGGCTAAAGGATTGGATTTTGATAACGTGAGTTTAGTGGGGATTATGAATGCGGATAATATGTTGTATCATCCTGATTTTAGAGCTTTTGAGCGAAGTTTTCAAATGATGACTCAAGTTGCAGGTAGAGCAGGACGTTCTGAAAAGCAAGGAAAAGTAATTATACAAACCTATAATCCCAACCACAATACCATACAGCAAGTTACTAATAATGATTATCTAGGGATGTACACTGAGCAGCTGTATGACCGACAAATTTATAAATATCCGCCTTATTTCAGAATTATAAAACTGACTTTGAAACAACGTGATTTTGATAAGCTGAAGGACGGTTCTATGTGGTTGTACCAAGTGATGCGCCAGAATCTGGATATGCCAGTTTTAGGGCCAGAAGAACCAGTAATTAGCAGAATTAGAAACGAATACATTCGTACCATTATTGTCAAAATTCCTCAAAACACATCCATTGGAAATACAAAAAAAATGATTCAGAAAATACTAAATAGTTTTGAGGCTGTTGCTCAGTATCGAGCGATAAAAGTTACTTCAAATGTTGATTTTTATTAAAAAAATGTTGATGGATACTGTAAAATCAATTACAACTAATGGTTTTTATGAGCTTTTAAATGCGTAATTTTAAGCAAACTAATTTTTATGAATACTTGTATTTACATTGACAAAAACGAAATCCTAAAACACTATAAACAACCGGATCAGCACACCCACAAAGGCATTCAGGGTCACGCTTTGATCATGGGTGGAAGTTATGGAAAAATTGGGGCAGTGAGTTTGTCTGCCAAAGCGTGTTTGAAAACCGGTTGCGGATTAGTCACCGTTTTTATACCCAAATGTGGCTACGATATTCTGCAAACCGCTATTCCAGAAGTCATGGTTTTGACGGATAGGGAGGAAAAATTAATCTCCAATATTATTTTTGACATAATACCCCAAGCTATTGGAATTGGTCCCGGTTTAGGTCAAGCAGTAGAAACCAAAAATGCACTGTATCAATTTTTGAAAACGAATAGAATCCCCTTGATAATAGATGCTGACGCATTAAATAGTATATCCCAAAACAAAAAATCACTAGCTTTAATACAACCCAAAACGATTTTTACGCCACACCTTAAGGAACTCGAAAGATTGATAGGAAAATGGAATTCTGAATCCGAGAAAATGACTAAAGCAATCTCTTTTTCAAAACAACACCAAATTATAATCGTTATGAAAGGCGCACCAACGCAAGTCATTGATGGAGCAATTGTCTATGAAAATACTACGGGAAATGCCGCTTTGGCAACCGCAGGAAGCGGCGATGTTTTGACGGGGATGATTACCAGTCTAGTGGCGCAGTCTTATGAGCCTATTGATGCAGCAATTTTAGGTGCTTACCTCCACGGATTAACCGCTGATATTGCATTGCCTGAAACGGGGTATCAGTCTTTTATCGCTTCGGATATTATTGCGAATATTGGGAAAGCCTATTTGAGTTTAGAAAAAGGGACGTAAATAGCACTCATGAATGAATTTTATCCCAGTTATTTGTAAGTTTGTATCCAAGCAAAACTGCTTTATCCAATACAATTATGGAAAAAATAAAACATCTTAGAACCGTAAATGTTACGCGATACATCACTCCATTGCGAGAAGGTGGTTCTTTGCCAGCACTCGCTGAAGCCGATGATGATTTTAAATATGTGTTGAAATTCAAAGGAGCGGGACATGGTGTAAAAGCCTTAATCGCCGAATTAATTGGCGGTGAAATTGCCCGTGTTTTAAAGCTAAAAATGCCCGAATTGGTTTATGCCCATCTCGATGAAGCTTTTGGACGCAGCGAAGCCGACGAAGAAATTCAAGATTTGCTACAAGGCAGCCAAGGACTCAATTTAGCGTTGCATTATTTATCGGGAGCCATAAATTTTGACCCTGTTGTTACTTTGGTTGATCCGAAACTAGCTTCTCAAATTGTTTGGTTGGATGCTTTTATTACCAATGTCGATCGAACGTTTAGAAATACCAATATGTTGATTTGGCATAAAGAATTATGGTTGATTGATCACGGCGCGAGTCTTTATTTTCATCACTCGTGGACCAACTGGGAAAAGCACGCACAAAGTCCTTTTGCTCTGATAAAAGACCACGTATTGTTGCCTCAGGCTTCCTTGTTGCCCGAAACGGATGCAACATTCAAAGAAATATTAACTAATGATGTATTGCAGAATATCGTGAATCTGATTCCAGAAGATTGGCTGCAATGGGACGAAACCGAGGAAACTCCAGAAGCGATTCGAGAGGTCTATTTCCAGTTTTTATCGATACGTTTGAACCATTCCGAAATTTTTATAAACGAAGCACAAAATGCAAGAGAAGCACTTATATGAGTATGCCGTAATCAGGGTTGTGCCAAGGGTAGAACGCGAAGAATTCCTCAATGTAGGTATTATTCTCTTTTCTAAAAAAGCAAAGTTTATCAAGGTGTTATATTCGATAAATGAAGCAAAACTACGGCTGTTTTCGGATGATTTAGATGTAGAACAATTGCATTTAAATGTACAAGCATTTGCGAAAGTGGCACACGGCGAAAAATCAGGTGGACCCATAGGCCAATTTGATATTCCATCGCGTTTCCGTTGGTTGACGGCACTTCGCAGCTCTGCCATACAAACTTCAAGACCGCATCCAGGCTTGTGTGATGATTTAGACCAAACAACCCAACGCTTATTTGAAGAAATGGTTTTGTAATTAAGTGAAAAGAAAAAATTCTTGAAAAGTCATTTTAGGCAAATAACTCTTTGCTCTGAAAGTATGCAAGGTTGCAACATTTATTTATTTATTTATTTATTTATTTTCAAAAATTAGCACGAATTAATTTGTGAAAATTTGTGAGACCTCAATTCATTAATAATTACAGCTATAATAATTTGTTTCGGTATAAAGATACGAACGCTAAAAAAAACACGAAGTTTTTTAAGGGTGTGGCAATCAATTGCAATACCATTCAATTTGCTGATGGGTATGGAACAGTAGGAACTGCTTTGTGGAGATTGGTTTGTGATGGCGATTGGCTATAGTGTTTTTACAATCGAAGTTTAATCAATACCGAAATTCAGAAAACGCCTTTTGATTAAAAAAATTAGAAAATGTCAACTTCGGATTTGCAACACCCGATTATATAGAAGTCGGCGAAATTTTGAATATTGTTACCAATCCACCACATAAAAAATAAATTGGGCTATCAAGTATTCAGAAAATACAATTTTAGAGCCGAAACTGTACATTAAGGATTAAGCGATATTTATGTATTTACTTTTCAAATTTTATTTGTATATCAATCTGTACACTTCGATAGCATGTTTAGAAACCATAATTTCCTATAAAAAAAATGATTTTCTAATTTTAAAAATGGCTATGTCTTCATTGGATATTCGATACTGATTATTTCTTCCCTATTTTTATTTACAAAAGACAATAAATATAATTATCTTTATATCAGTAATTTAAGAGCGATAAACATGAAAACACATAAACTGTTTACACCTAGAAAAGTTGGTTCCCTAACATTGAAAAATCGAATTGTAATGGCACCCATGACAAGATGTAGGGCGATTGACAATGTTCCTAATGAACTTATGGAAGAATATTATACACAGCGTTCCAGTGCGGGATTGATTATAACTGAGGGAACATCGCCATCACCCAACGGTCTTGGATATGCCAGAATACCTGGAATATTTAGTGAATTACAAGTAGCAGGCTGGAAAGAAATCACAAAGTCGGTTCATAAAAACGAAGGAAAAATATTTGTTCAATTGATGCATTCAGGAAGAATCAGCCATCCGCTTAATATGCATAAAGATGCTCACATCCTTGCTCCATCAGCAGTTAAAGCAGCTGGACAAATGTGGACTGATTTGAAAGGTTTACTAGACTTTGTTGTTCCAAAAGAAATGACGCCTCAAGAAATTTTACACGCCAGAACTGAATATGTAGCTGCTTCAGAGAACGCCTTATTTGCAGGATTTGATGGTGTAGAATTACATTCGGCAAATGGTTATCTATTAGAAGAATTCCTTTCGCCAATAAGCAACATTAGAACTGATAATTATGGCGGAAGTATTGAAAATAGATGTCGTTTTGTGATTGAAGTAGTAGCCGCCGTTGCCAATGCCATTGGAAAAGAAAAAACAGGCATTCGTATATCTCCCTACGGAGTAGCTAGTGATATGCCTCATTATCCTGAAATTGACGCCACTTATAATTACTTATCTAAAGAGCTTAATAAACTGGACATTGCCTACATCCATCTTGTAGATCATTCCGCTATGGGTGCACCAACAGTTCCTTTGGAAATTAAAAAAATGATTCGACACAATTTCAAAAATACCTTGATTCTTTGCGGTGGCTTTGATCAAGAAACTGCCGAAGCAACTATTGAAAGCGGACTTGCGGATCTAATCGCTTTTGGTCGTCCGTTTATTAATAATCCTGATCTAGTGGAACGATTTAAAAACGATTTTCCTCTAGCACAGAATCTTAATATGGATTTTTTTTATACTGCAGATGAGCAAGGATATACAGATTATCCCGTTTATAAAGAATAAACCTTGCCTATAACACTGTTTTACAAATTCATTTAAATCAAAGTTAAAATGAAAGATATATCCCAATTATTAGCTTTATTAGGTGATGAAAAAGATTTTTTATTGAATCATATCTGCGAAACCATCTCGAAAGATCAAATTCATTTGCCTAACCCTTCCCATATAGATACTGTTTTTTTGGAGACTAATCGAAATGGGCAAACAATACGAAGTTTGACTCAGCTTTATCAACAGGGCAGGCTATCAAATACAGGCTATCTTTCTATTTTACCCGTTGATCAAGGAATTGAACATACTGCAGGAAGTTCATTTGCTCCTAATCCCATTTATTTTGATCCTGAAAATATTGTAAAATTAGCCATCTAAGCGGGTTGTAATGCAGTTGCGTCTACTATGGGCGGACTTGCAATGTTAGCCCGAAAATACGCTCATAAAATCCCGTTTGTGGTGAAAATCAATCATAATGAATTGATGACTTATCCGAATAAATACGACCAAATTCTATTTACGAGTGTTCGTGATGCTTGGAATATGGGCGCTATTGCTGTAGGCGCTACTATTTACTTTGGCTCAGCCGAATCAGACAGACAAATTATAGAAATAGCAAAGGCTTTTGAAGAAGCACACCATTTAGGTATGGCAACCATTCTGTGGTGTTATTGTAGAAATAATGCATTTGTAAAAGACGGCATCGATTACAATACAGCAGCGGATATTACTGGGCAAGCCAATTACTTGGGCGTTTCTATTCAGGCGGATATTATTAAACAAAAATTACCCACTAATAACGGTGGTTTTACAGCCATTCAATTTGCCAAAACCAATCCGAATATGTACACCAAATTAGCCAGCGAGCATCCTATTGATTTATGCTGATACCAAGTAATGAATTGTTATTCGGGACGCATTGGCATGATTAATTCGGGAGGAGAATCAAAAGGTGAAACTGATTTGGCAGAGGCCATAAAAACAGCCATAATCAACAAACGTGCTGGCGGAGCTGGTATGATTATGGGTCGAAAAGCTTTTCAACGTCCCTTTAGCGAAGGCGTAAATCTTATCCATGCGGTGCAGGAAATTTATTTGGCTAAAGAAATTACTTTGGCTTAAATCCATTTTGCAATGCGATTGTACCTTTTGAATAAAAAATAATAGAATGATAACTTCTCAATGTTTTTAAAATGAATACAATCTCAAAGAAATATTTGTTTTCAAAAGGAATTGATTCCTATCTAGAAGGTTTTTACAGAGGCTACCAGTTTACAATTCGTTTTTTTAAAGAAGCTTTTATCCCTCCTTTTCATTGACGTGAAATTATTAATCAATGTTTTGAAGTAGGATTAAAATCACTCTCCTTAATTACCTTGACCGGATTTATTGTGGGTATTGTTTTTACCAAACAATCTCGACCTTCTTTAGAAACTTTTGGTGCTGTTTCTTGGTTGCCTTCCTTAATAGGAATTGCCATTGTCAGGGCTTTGGGACCATTAGTAACGGCACTTATTTGCGCTGGAAAAGTAGGTTCAAGTATTAGTGCCGAATTGGGTTCTATGAAAGTAACTGAGCAAATTGAAGCCATGGAAGTATCAGCAATAAATCCTTTTAAATATTTAGTAGTTACCCGCGTATTGGCAACAACAATCACCATTCCAATTTTGGCTTTGTATTGCAGTTTTATAGGACTCTTGGGCTCGTATTACAATGTACATTCCGAAGAATCCACCAGTTTGGTCATCTTTTACAAAAATGCTTTTTCGAACATTTCTTTTTTGGACATTTTTTCATCGTTAGCAAAATCTATTGTTTACGGTTTCACCATTGGAATCATCGGTTGTTACAAAGGATATCATGCTACACAAGGAACTCGTGGTGTAGGCAAGGCAACAAATCAAGCTGTGGTTCTTGCAATGTTTCTCATCTTCTTTGAAGAAGTCATTATTGTACAAATAGTCAACTGGATACGATATTTTTAAAAATGAAAAACGACCAAATACAACATAGTATCAATAAAGAAGAAACGGTTATAGCGATTAATGGATTATATAAATCTTTTGGTGAATTAAACGTTTTAAACGGCATAGACTTAACGCTTCACAGAGGTGAGAATATTGCGGTTTTGGGAAAATCGGGTTCTGGGAAATCTGTATTAATAAAAATTATTGCAGGCTTATTAAAACCTGATAAAGGCGAAGTAACCGTTTTAGGAAAACAAGTGCACAAATTATACGGAAAAGAATTGGATGAGTTGCGGTTGCATATTGGATTTTCGTTTCAAAGTAGTGCTTTATATGACAGTATGAATGTCTATCAAAACCTGGCGTTTCCGCTAACTATGAATGTAAAAAATCTTAGCCGGAAACAAGTAGATAATGCGGTAGAGGAAGCCTTGGATGCCGTAGGTTTAAGAGATAAAATTAAAGAACTTCCGGCAGACCTTTCTGGAGGACAACGCAAGAGAATAGGTATTGCCCGGACGCTAATTTTGAAACCCGAAATCATGTTATACGATGAACCCACAGCGGGACTGGATCCCATTACCTGTGCTGAAATCAATGCTCTTATTATCGAAGTACAACAACAATATAAAACCACTTCTGTTATTATTACCCACGATCTTAATTGTGCCAAAAATACCTGTGACCGTATCGCCATGTTGATTGATAGTAAATTTTTGAAAGTTGGAAAATTTGAAGACGTATTTAATTCCGATAATGAACAAGTGAAAAATTTTTTTACCTATAATTTCATACAATAAATTATGAACGAATCACCAAATAAACACGCCATAATTGTAGGTTTTTTTATATTCTTAGGATTAGTTTTCTTGATCTTGGGAATTCTTATGGTAGGCAATCTGCATGAAACTTTTAAAAACAAAATAAAATTAGTTTCCTTATTTGATAATGTAAATGGTTTACAAAAAGGAGATAATGTTTGGTTTTCAGGTGTAAAAACAGGAACAGTCGACGATATTACTATCAATGATAAAACACATGTTTTAGTAAATTTGAAAGTTGAAAAAAAAGTACAAAAATACATCAGTAAAGATGCCAAAGTCAAAATAAGCACTGACGGACTTATTGGAAATAAAGTCATTGTTATTTATGGCGGTACCACAAAATATGCTGCTATACAGGAAGGCGATACTTTATCCGTTGAAAAATCACTTTCTACAGAAAATATTCTGAATACCTTACAGAAAAATAATGAAAATATTTTGGCAATTACCACTGATTTTAAAGCAATCAGCAAAAAAATGACTACAAAAGAAGGAACCATTGGCAAATTACTAAATGATGACTCTTTATACAACAACATCAATTTGGCTACAGCATCACTTACAAATGCTTCTGAAAAAGCAAAAGAACTCATCAGTTCACTAAATAAATTCAGTCAAAAACTTAATAAAAAAGGAACTCTTGCCAATGAATTAGCTACAGATACAATTGTTTTTAACTCGATAAAAAAATCGGCTTTACAATTGCACCAAATGACTGAAACGGCTAATTCGTTAGTGACAAGTCTCAAAGAAGCAGGGAACAATCCAAAAACTACTGTTGGTGTTTTATTGCACGATGAAGAAGCGGGTGCTAGTTTAAAAAAAACAATTCAGAATTTAGAAAGTAGTTCTCAAAAATTAAATGAAGATCTCGAAGCAGTCCGACATAATTTTTTATTGAAAGGATACTTTAAAAAGAAAGATAAAGAGGCACAAAAAAATGTTCTTAAAAAATAAAAAATGTGTTTTCAACAAAAAAACAATTATTTTCACAATTCACTTTAACCTATTATGGTTACAAACGAAAAATAGTTGCAAAAGCTAAGTCTACTAGAATGTATCGTTTTAAACGAATATAGGAAACCAATAAAACACCTTTTTAGAGTCAACATAGAATTATAATTTAAGGAATGCTATTCAGGTGACGCGCAAGATGCACGCCCATGCTAAAGCAGGCTTGAAGAAGATAGTCTCGTGGGTGCATCCCAGTCCAGCATTTCGCCAATACAATAATGATGTTTTTTGTTTTTTAGTTGAAAATTTTCATCTACAGCATGGAGCTGAACACCACCTATTGTAGATATTGCATCGTTCAATAGTCCAAAACCAGTGATTTTTATACCCAGATTTTTAATGTTTTGTGCTAATAATTCTGGATTCAAATAGGTTTCTTTTGAAAGGTATTTTTTCAAAAGTCCAATCTGTGCAGGACTCAATTTGAGCTCTTTTTGTAATGTTTCGCTCGTTTTTTTTAAGGTACATTCTTTTATCTTTTGAAGCAAAGCATCATTTTGCAACGTTGGTTTTAACTCCAGAAATATAGTAGCCTTTTGTTGGCTCTTCAATTCTTTTCTAATTTGCGGACTAAGGGCATAAATGGCATTTCCTTCTAAACCGAAACGTGTAATTACAACTTCGCCTTTTTGCTTTTTATGAAAACAGCTTATTGCTATATTTTTTAGCGGACTGCCTTCGTGTTCCAAGATAAAATCTTCAGGCCAGTTCACGCGATACGCACAATTCGAGGGTTGAAACGGAATAACAGGAATGCTTTCTCTTGCAAATAAATCCAGACAACTACCATCAGAACCAGTGACTTTCCAGCTTCCGCCACCCATGGAAAATATAATGTAGTCGGATTTTATTTCTGTATCCGTATTAAAAACAAGATTGTCGTTGCCTGACCAGCCTGTCCAAGTGTATTGGTATTGAACGGCAACATCCTGTTTAGTTAGAAGACCCAAAATTGTATGGAGCACCACAATCGGCTTGATGCCAATTTTTGGATATACTCTTTTGCTACTGCCAATGTAGGTTGGAATACCAATGGAATTTATCCATTTACGAAAATTGTTGTTGTCAAAATCAAGGAGTGCTTTTTCTAGAAAATGGACCGGTATATAGCGTGCGATTAATTGAGTAATGGGTTCCGAATGGGTGAGGTTAAATCCTCCTTTTCCGGCCACCAGAAATTTTCTTCACAGTGTTTTATTTTTTTCATAGACAGTAACCTTAAATTTTTTACAATCCAAAAAAAAGCGGCGAGTATAAGTGCTGCGGGTCCTCCTCCAATAATTGAAACTGATTTTTTCACCCTACAAAAATAGGTTTTGTTTTAACTACAATTCCTGATATTGGTTTTTATATTATGGTCTGTACTTGAGGTTTTTCAAAAAAAAGGCTATCCAATCCTTTTTTTTAAAACAACAAATTCTAAGGGAAGTTCCGCAATTGGAATATGAACATCGCTAGCCGGAAAGGGCTCTCTTGCTCCAGTATCTGCATAACCGTTACGTTTGTACCATGCAATCAATTCTTCCCGAACGGAAATTACAGTCATTACAATTTTAGATAATCTTAAGGCTAGAGCATAAATTTCTGCCTTTTGTAATAGTTTTTTTCCAATACCACTATTTTGTAACTCTGGCGCAACCGTCAGCATTCCTAAATACAGTTGCTGTTCTTTTTCGATCAACAGCACACAACCTATAATCTGGTTGTTTTCTGTAAATTTGAAAATAGTGTTTCTTGGGTTTTGAATCGATTCTGTCAGCTCTTGTTCAGTAGTGCGGAGTCCTTCCAATATGTTGGCTTCTGTAGTCCATCCTTTTTTAGAAGATTCACCGCGATAGGCTGAATTGATTAATGTATTTAATGCAGAGACGTCTTCAATTGTTGCTTTTGTAATCATGCGCACTAGTCTTTTTATGTTTTTCAAAGGTAGAAAAAAGGATAACACAATAACATTTCAAGGCAGATTGTTAACGCATTAAAATAAAAATTCAGAACACATTTTACCCGAGAATTACATTACTTAATTAGTGTAAATCGGCGTAATTCGGGACTGTATTTTTATACGATTATAGAATCCCTGATTTTTTTTTTAAATAGATCTTATTTTAAGAAGGTAGGCTAATCGCTTCTTTTTTCAATATGTTAGTCTGTTATATGATTGATAATCAGTATTATTTTGTGATCTTAAATAAGATTTTTTTATTTTTGAGTAAACAAATTATACAATAACTTAATAACGATAGCTATGAAAAATTTAAATAGTATTTGGGTATTAATGCTAATATGTGTGCTTAGCATAGCGCCTGTATTTGGGCAATCGGCTGCTAAAAAAAATAAAATTATTGCTGATAGTCATACAGCAAAGACGGAATTCATTAAAAGTGACCGGTTGATGAAAGCGCTTTTTGAAAACGCACATGGTTATGTCATCTTTCCTAATGTTGGCAAAGGAGGTTTCGGTATTGGAGGAGCAGCGGGCAACGGGGTGGTTTACGAAAATAAGAAGATGGTGGGTATGGCCAAGTTGTCGCAAGTAAGTATAGGTTTTCAGGCTGGTGGACAAGCATATCGGGAGGTAATATTTTTTGAGTCTAAAAACGAAATGGACCGTTTTAAAGAGAGCCGATTTGAGTTTTCCGCACAAGCTTCAGCAGTAGCTGTAACCGAAGGCGCTTCAGCAAATGTAAAATATGCGGATGGCGTGATGGTGTTCACCATGCAGAAAGGCGGGCTTATGTACGAGGCATCCATTGGCGGACAGAAGTTCAAGTTTAATAAGTTGTAAAAGAGTTTTTTAGTGAAGAATTAGGAGTGGTTTGGGTAAAAAACAAGTTTGTGTAACTTTTGTATTCTCACAACAGAACAGCGCATATACGACTGTATATTTAGGCTATACATTGTAACTTGTTTTTAGATTTAACAATAATAATGCTTTACCTTACAGAAAACTAATTTAAAATAGAAGAAATCTCAACTATGCACGATTTGATATTGTGCTTAATTATTCTACGAAAAAACCAACTAGTGAGCCCTTTTTAGTTGGTTTGTATTTTGTAAAATCGATAGCTTAATCACATTCAATTTTTCAAAGTTTGGATATAAATACTGCCTTTTTCTTCAGCTTTTTAGGAGTAATTATTGCTGTTTGGCACTATTGATTTTTAGAATTAGTTCTAAAAAAAATCTTAAAATAATGGTTTTCTATGGTGCTTTCTTGGTTGTTTTTAGTATTTTGGCTCTAGAATCATTTATAATTAATTGATTAGTATGAAATATAGAGTCGCTACTCCGTCATTAAATCTAAGAGATGTGCCGCCGATGATGGATAATTCCACCATTTTAGCGGATATTCCTTTCAGACACACCGTTAAATTAATAGATAAAACCCAATCAGAATGGTGGAAAGTAAAGCTTTTAAATACGGATAAAGAAGGTTTTGTTTGTGCTAAAGATTTAGAACTCGTTGACGAAACCATAGAGAAAAATTCAGAAATTGAAATTCCAAATTTTGAACCCAATATAAAATCAAGTTTAGATTCTAAAGAAGAGACCTATAAGCCTATTGGCAATACTACTATTCCTTTTAGAGATGTAACGAGTGTGGAGTCAAAATTAGCATCTATTAGAAAAATAATTGACACTTTGGATGTTTCCAATAGTTTTAGGTACCAGAAAGATGAAGCCGACACGTATTGTAACATATACACGTTTGACTATTGTTTTTTTACCAAAGTGTATATTCCTAGATTACGATGGACAGATAAAGCAATCGAGGATCTAGAAAAAGGATACGAAGTGCCCTTAGTTTTTGATGAAACAGTAAGGCCTTATTATTCTAATTATTTGTATGATTGGTTTTTAGAATCATCAAGTAAATTTGGATGGCAACAAATAAATAATGTTGACGAATTGCAACAAAAAGTCAATAGAAATGGTGGAGTAGGAATTATTTCTGCCAAACGATTTATACTCAACAAATCAGGTCATATTGTCGTGGTTGTTCCTGAAACCGAAAGTGAGAAAGCCTATCGCGAAAACGGAAAGGTCATTTATCCTCTTCAATCTCAAGCGGGTTACGACAATTATAATTATTTTTCGGAGCAAAGAAGGGATTGGTGGGCGAATAAAGACCCTGAAAAAGGATATTCGGCAGCGATTTTTTATTATCACGATTAATAAAAAACGTAAAATTAAAAAAGACTTCTCGAGGATTATCCGTTGAGAAGTCTTTTTCAGTTTTAAAAACCCTATTTATTTAGTGTGTGACTGCATTTTTTTTGATTAGTAATGAACTACAAAAACCATTTTCATAATACTTATCTTGTAAGTTAGCATAAATTTTATTGTAGATTGCTATAGGATCATTTGATGCTATTTTCATAGCTAAAATTTTTTCTAAAACAGTGATATAATCTTGTGGAACAACAGTTTCTTTGCCGTGTATAATGGATTCATAAACAAGGTTATTCCATTCCAAATCGCAAATTGGATTTTCAATGGCGTTTAATAAAGCATGATCCATAATAAAAACAAGGAAATTTAAAACCTCCTGAAGGTGTTTTTCGTCAAAATAATCAAACATTCTAAACTCGATTCCGTGATTTTTATGCTTGTGGAAATTGATGTCCAGTCCAATTTTATCAATTTTTTCATAATCTGATATTTTAGAATAGCGGTTTACCCACCACAGCGGATTCTCGTGCATGGGATGTTCGTCAAAATTCATCTGGACAATTTTCCCAGTTTTCATCACATTAGTGTCATAAGTACCTACCCCAATGTATCTTGACATGGCACATCGCTGTGATGCTTTGGTTAAGTTGACACTGCTATCATTGTGCGATAAATAATCTGACGAACCAAATTTTATCATAAACAAGGGGCTCAACCATTGAAATAATCGAATAGCCCTCTGGTGTTTTTTTATAAAATCTATTTTATCTTTAATTTCACCATCTTTATTTAACTCCGTAGGAATCGTTAAATTAAAATGATAGGTCATATTATTAAAAACAGAATAATTAGTGTTGTTTGAAATAAATATGGCAAAAGGATGGTTTTCAGAACATATTTTTATGGAACCGTATTCCGTAAAGATTTTCTCTTTGTGAAACGCACTTTGCAAATTCTTTATGAAACCTTGTTTTATTGTGGCTAGTTCAGTAATAGCCGAGTCAATATCTGTTTTGTAAAATTTTTGTGTAACAAATTCAATTGTGTCACCGTCAAAAATGAATTCTTTTTGAAGCTCGTCTATAAAATAAGGATTGTGTTTTTGTAATATTTCAAATATACTTTCCCCTGAAAATTCGGGATTTGGTTCGTTATCTATGGGGTCAAAAACCTTATGCTGATTGTTGATGTCTGTTTTTGTAAATGAATGGGAATTCATTAATACTGGCAAATAATACTCTTTATCGGATAATATCTTTTGCAATGAATTCTGGAATATATTTTCTTTGTAATTCTTAAAATGATCGACACTATATTTTTCATGAAGTCCTTTAGTTAACAAGAAATGTTTGTCCACCGCACGATGATTTTCAAACTCTAAATAACATTCATTTTCGATTCCTACGCCCCAATACAAATCATTTGATTTATATTGATTCCTGTAATCTTTGTGTTTATCCAATAATTCAATTTCAAAACTAACAGCATTCATGCTATGATCCGTCATAAACTTTTTTCTCCTTCTTTTAATAAATTATGTTGATATGGGAAGCTACTTTATCAGGTAGTTTTTTGAAGTATTTTTTAATTAGCTGATTTTTTTTAGGTAAGATTCAAAAAGCTGCTAAAAAGACTTCGTTTTTTAATGGGCTCAGATTTGTTTTATTTGTACAAGACCCCTGAATACTGACAATTCTGTAATTCTGCAAAAGTAGGTATAAAATAAGTCTTATTCAAGCTATATTTTCAGATCGGGAATTTTATTTTTTTTACAAAGGAATTTATGATCTTAGTGTGCTGTAAATCAATCATAATTATAGCTTTAAAATTGAAGTCTAAAAGGAGTAGGAATGGTTTTTCTGTTTCAAAATCCAATTGTATAACTAGATTTAGTTAGATACAAGAAAACGACTAAAATTAGATTATTAGTCGTTCTTAATTGGTCTCAATTTAAAATTTAAAATGGTATATTTTAGTAAATTTCGCTTTTGTCTTTGAAAAAAAAACAACCGCTAATTCGCAAATATTGTAAGGGTTTTGAGGTTTTTAATTTGCGAATTAGCGGTTTGATTTTTTTATTCCCTTTTATCCCAAAAAAGCTTTCAACTCTTCGTAGGTTTTAATTTTTACGCTCACTTTTTCCTTTCCTAAAACACTTTTAATCTGTGCAGGAATAGGAAGTTTTATGTTTAAGGTTGGTTCAACTGTATCCAAAAACTTAATAGGGTGGGCAGTTTCTAGGAAAATACCAATAGCATTCGGATGATTTACTAATTCTTTTTTCAATCCTAAATAACCAACAGCTCCATGAGGTTCTGCGATATAACCATCTGTATTGAAAATGGTTTTCATTGCAGCTAAAGTTTCGACATCAGAGAAAGTAAACGAAGAAAAATCTTTTTTGAATTGCTCCAAATCATTTTGGTACATTTCCTGAATTCGGATAAAATTACTTGGATTCCCAACATCCATTGCATTCGAAATCGTGGCTTTTGAAGGCTCTGGGTCGTAAATTCCATTTTCTAAAAATCTCGGTACAGTATCATTCACATTCGTAGCTGCTACAAAATGTGCAATAGGCAACCCCATTTTTTTAGCAATAATTCCGGCACAAATATTCCCAAAATTCCCACTTGGACAAGAGAAAACCAACGGCTTATTTTGTGTTTTTAATGCTTTATACGCAAAGAAGAAGTAAAACATTTGTGGCAACCAGCGTGCAATATTGATTGAATTTGCCGAAGTCAAGTTTTTATGTTTCAGACTTTCGTCCAAAAAAGCTTTTTTTACCATATCCTGACAATCATCAAAAACGCCGTCTACTTTAAGCGCTTTGATATTCTGACCTAAAGTAGTCAATTGTCGTTCCTGAATATCGCTTACCTTTCCGGATGGATATAGGATAATCACCTCAACGCCTGGTACACCCAGAAAACCGCTTGCTACTGCGCCACCAGTATCACCAGAAGTAGCTACAAGAACCGTGTTTTTGCTGTCTTTGTTATCTTTATTAAAGTAACCCAAACAACGGGACATAAATCTTGCGCCTACATCCTTGAAAGCCATCGTAGGGCCATGAAACAATTCAAGGGAATAAATGCCTTTTTCCACTTCCACCAAAGGGAAATCAAAACACAAGGTTTCGGCAATGATTTGTTTTAAAGTGTCAGTAGGAATTTCATCGCCCACAAATTGTTTGATGGCTTCAAAAGCAATTTCTTCATTACTTAAATTTTCGATTGTGTCAAAAAAAGTAGTTGGTAAAGGCGTAATCTTTTCCGGAAAATACAATCCTTTATCAGTGGATAATCCTTGTATTACGGCTTCTTGAAAAGAAACTTTGGGTGCGTTATGGTTTAAACTGTAATATTTCATTTTGATTTTTGATTGAAGATTAACGATTTTTGATTTAAGATTTCCGCAACGGAAGTTACATCAGAAATCAAAAATAGTTAATCAAAATTCTTACATTATTTTGATCCCCTCATCATTCACTTTAGAAACGTGAATTTCATAGGGTAAATTCATTGCGCTATACACAGCACTCATGGCTTTGGCTATTTTATCAGCGGTTTCTTTTCCTTTGCTTAAAGCAAAAATAGAAGGGCCAGAGCCCGAAATGCCAGAACCTAAAGCTCCGTTTTCGTAGGCTGTTTTTTTGATTAAATCAAATCCAGGAATCAAAACACTTCTTAACGGCTCTATGATTTCATCATGCAACGACCTACCGATTAAGTCATAATCTTTGGTGTACAAGCCAGCAATTAATCCGCCTACATTTCCCCATTGTGTGATGGCACTTTTCAAGGAAACAGTTTGTTTCAATACGGAACGTGCATCCGAAGTTTTCAATTCTATTTGGGGATGAACCACCGTTGCAAACAATTCCGATGGACTTTCGATCTTAATAATGTCCAATGGACTAGAGCTTCGTACCAAAGTAAATCCACCCAAAAGACAAGGCGCCACGTTATCCGCATGAGCGTTTCCACTGGCTAATTTTTCACCTTGCATGGCAAATAAAACCAATTCTTTTCGGGTAAATGGTCGTCCCAATAATTCATTGATTCCAAAAACCGCTCCAGCAGAACTCGCAGCACTGCTTCCAATTCCACTTCCAGCTTTGATGTTTTTGTAGATTTCAATTTCGAATCCAAATTCTGTTTCAATAGCTTCCAACATTGCCAAAGCAGCTATTCCAGCCACATTTTTTTCGGTTTCCAAAGGTAAGTCGGCTCCCACAACTTTAGTGATGCGAACCCCTTTTATATCTGATTTCCGAATAATCATTTCGTCACCTGCAGTTTCTAAACACAGTCCAAGGACATCAAATCCACAGGAAAGATTGGCAATAGTGGCAGGGCAAAATATTTTTATTTCATTCATAATTTTTTGTTTCAGGTTTAAAGTTGTTGCTAGTTGTAGAACTTGAAACTTTAAACTATTTCTTATACGTTTCCTATTCTAATCACATCAGCAAATATTCCTGAAGCGGTAACTTCCGCTCCAGCACCTGCACCTTTTATCAATAGCGGTTGGTCTATGTAACGATCTGTAAAGAACAATACGATGTTGTCTTTTCCTTCCAGATTATAAAAAGGATGGTCTTTAGGAATGAATCGCAACCCAACATTTGCTTTTCCGTTTTCAAATTGCGCCACGTATTTCAATCGAGAATCTTTGCTCAATGCTTCCTTATAAATAGCTTCAAAATGAGCGGCATGTGTTTGTAAAGATTCAAAAAACGCTTCATTTGTTGTGGTATCCAAACATGCTGCCGGCAGGAACGATTCGTTGGTGATTTCTTCAATTTCCATTTTGTAACCGCTTTCACGTATCAAAATCAATATTTTTCTGGCTACGTCAATTCCGCTCAAATCAATCTTGGGATCTGGCTCAGTAAATCCTTGTACACCAGCTTCTTTTACGACATCATGAAAAGTGTTTTTCTCGTCGAAATTATTAAAGATAAAGTTCAAACTTCCTGATAAAACCGCTTGAATTTTATTGACTTTATCTCCGGAAGCAACGAGGTTTTTTACCGTATCTATGATTGGTAATCCAGCTCCTACATTGGTTTCAAAAAGAAAAGGCGCATTAAACTGTCTTGACAACTTTTTTAGTTTTGTATAATTATCGTACGCTGAAGCACAAGCAATTTTGTTACAAGTTACAACGGCAATATTTCGTTTTAAATAGTGTTCGTAGGTTTTAGATACGCTTTCATTTGCTGTAATGTCCACAAAAATACTGTTACGTAAATTAAGTTCTTTCACATTGCTAATAAATTTTTCTTTATCCGTAGGTTCTCCGGTTTCTAATGCGAATTGCCACTCTTTTAAAGAAATTCCTTCTTCGTCAAAATGCATTTTTCGGGAATTTGACAAAGCAATAACGCGCAGGTTTATTTTCAGATTGTCTTTTAGGAATTTCTTTTGTTGGTGAATTTGTTCGATGAATTTTTCTCCTACATTCCCAACGCCCATGACAAATAGGTTTAATTGTTTGGTGTTTTCTTCGAAAAAGTTTTCGTGTAGCGTGTTTAAAGCTTTCTTTACATCTCTTTCGTTGATGACAGCCGAAATATTTCTTTCAGAAGCGCCTTGCGCAATTGCACGGATGTTGACGTTGTTTTTGCCCAAAGTACTAAACATTCGACCACTTAAACCTTGATGGTTTTTCATATTTTCGCCAACCAAAGCGATGATGCAAAGGTTTTTTTCAACAATGCAAGGGTCTATTTTATTTTGTGAAATTTCCACTTCAAAAGCTTTGTTGATTGCATCTTCGGCGACATCCGCATCCGAATTTAGAATTCCGATGCAAATCGAATGTTCTGATGAGGCTTGCGTGATGAAAATTACGTTGATATTTTTATTGGATAATACTTCAAAAAGCCTTTTGGAAGAACCTGAAACTCCAATCATACCAGAGCCTTCAAGCGTTATCAAAGTAATATTGTCAATATGGCTAATTCCTTTTACAGGATTCGTATGATCCATCTCTTGATTGGAAATGTAGGTTCCATCTGCGGCTGGTTCAAAAGTATTTTTGATCAAAATTGGAATATTTTTTCTCAATACGGGCTGAATCGTTGGTGGATATAAAACTTTGGCTCCAAAATGAGATAATTCCATCGCTTCCTGATAGGAAATAAATACAATAGGTTGCGCTTGTTTTACAATTTTTGGATTAGCTGTAAACATTCCGTTGACGTCAGTCCAGATTTCTAATTCGTTTGCGTGTAATGCTCCAGCAAGAATTGCAGCCGTATAATCAGAGCCACCGCGACCTAAAGTAGTATTGATTCCGTCTAAAGAAGCAGCAATAAATCCAGGCATAACGACCACCTGATTTTCATTCGAAGCAAAAAAATCAACAATTAATTTATTGGATACATCAAAATTTACGACTGCTTTTCCAAAACTATTGTTGGTTTTTATCAGTTCGCGACTGTCTTTATAACTGCTATTTTTTAGTTTTTGTTTTAAAGCTTCTGCAATAATATAGGAAGACAATAATTCACCAAAACTCAAAATAGTATCTGATGTTCTTGGAGATAATTCACCCAGAAGATAACAACCGTCTAATAAAGTTTCAAGATGATTGATGATTCTCTTGATATGACTCAAAAGGCTACTTTGTTCGCTTACCGGAATAAGTTCTTTCAAAGCATCTAAATGTTTTGTTTCTAAATCAGCAAGAATTTCTTTGAAACTTTCGTCTCCAGCGGCTGCTTTTTGAGAAGCAAGTTGAAGTAAATCAGTGATTTTGCTAAAAGCAGAAACCACAACGATTAATTTTTCTTCTTTTGCTTTATTGACAACAATATCTAAAACCAGTTTTATGTTTTGTGCATTGGCAACCGATGATCCGCCAAATTTTAATACTCTCATAACAAGTTGTTTTTTTTATGTAATAGGAAATCGTCGTTTTCGAAATGAATTGAATGCTGGCGATTAAAATGTGTGTGTTGTGTTTTAAAAAATGTAACTTTTTATTATATACTCAAAGACTTTCTTTCTTCTGAAAAAATAATAATAAATTGGATTATATGTTGAATGTTTACCCCAATGGGGTAGTTGTAGTTGTTGTAGTAGACGTAACAGCAGTGCCAACCCAAATTTGAGTTGTTATCGTAGGGCGATATGTTGTTTTGTTGTTTACCATTTTGATGTTCCAAAAATACAGTTTTTTATAAAAGAAACAAGTTGTTTAATTGTGTTTTTGCGAATATTTGATAATTTTAAGTCCTATTTGCGAATAATTGAATATTGTATGATGTATCAAGTCTCAGATGGAGTTATTCGTATATATTTGTGTGTTTTGTAATTTTGATAAAATATAAATATGTGGCATTCAAAGGACTCATTTTGGACTTAATTGTATTCAAAATACGCTAAACTTGTTTGTGATTAAACTCAAGGATTGCTTTGATATTCTAAAGAAGAGAAGAATGAACAATTAAAATTTTTACGGTTTAAGTCGTATAAGAATATTTGCATGAAATTTATTATTTGGTTTTGTTTGACTGTTAAATTTAAATTATTGTTAATAAATGTTGTGTATTTATAAAGATTTATTCAATTTTACCTTTTAAACACTATCAAAATGGATAATACGCATTATATTAGTACTGAATTACTTAGCCTTGAAACATTAGCTGAAATTGTTTCGTGTGATAAATCATTAGCACTTTCAGAGGAGGCAAAAATAAATATTCAAAAATGTCGTGATTATTTAGACAAAAAAATGGCTTCACATTCGGATCCTATTTATGGTATAAATACGGGTTTTGGATCCCTTTGTAATGTTAAAATATCCAACGATAATTTATCAAAACTTCAGGAAAATTTAGTCAAATCCCATTCTTGCGGAACTGGTGAAGAAGTACCAACCGAAATTGTAAAACTGATGTTGTTGTTTAAGATTCAATCATTAAGCTATGGGCATTCTGGAATACAATTACAAACAGTAGAGCGATTGATTGCATTTTATAACAATGATATTCTTCCTGTTATTTATACTCAAGGTTCGCTGGGAGCGTCTGGAGATTTAGCACCTTTGGCTCATTTATCATTACCTTTATTAGGCGAAGGTGAAGTTTATTTTGAAGGGAAAAAAGTGCATTCGAGTACAATTATGAAACGTTTTGATTGGGAACCAATAGTGTTACAATCAAAAGAAGGATTGGCTTTATTGAATGGAACGCAATTTATGAGTGCCTACGGAGCGCATATTTTATTGAAAGCAAATAAATTTTCATATTTGGCTGATTTGATAGGTGCTATTTCACTTGAAGGTTTTGACGGGCGAATAGAGCCATTCAATGAATTAATCCATTTTATTAGACCTCACAAAGGACAAATTGTAACAGCAAGTCGTATAAAAGGTTTCCTTGATGGAAGTGAAATTATAGAACAACCTAAGGTCCATGTTCAAGATCCTTATTCTTTTAGATGTATGCCACAAGTTCATGGTGCCTCAAAAGATGCCATTGATTACGCCAAAAAAGTTTTTAAAACGGAGATTAATTCAGTGACGGATAATCCTAATATATTTATCGAAAGCGACCAAATCATATCTGGCGGGAATTTTCACGGTCAGCCTTTGGCTTTAGCCTTAGATTTTATGGCAATTGCCTTGGCGGAATTAGGAAGTATATCAGAACGCAGAACCTATCAATTGATCTCCGGAACTAGAAATCTTCCAGCATTTTTAGTTGATAATCCAGGATTGAATTCTGGTTTAATGATTCCGCAATACACAGCGGCTAGTATTGCCAGTCAAAATAAACAACTGGCAACACCAGCAAGTATTGATAGTATTGTTTCGAGTAATGGGCAAGAAGATCACGTAAGCATGGGGGCAAATGCTGCTACAAAGGCATTGCGAGTTTTAGATAATTTAGAGCGAATTTTAGCAATCGAATTAATGAATGCCTCGCAAGCGATTGAATATAGACGGCCATTGCAGTCCAGTGATTTTATTGAAATGTTTTTAAAAGCGTATCGTGAAGAAGTTCCTTTTATAAAAGAAGACAGAATTTTACATTATGATATTGAAAAAACGGTTTCTTTTTTAAATTCTTTTCAAATAGAAACCGATTTGTTAATATAAACTTAACATTGGTATTAAATAATATATTAGTTTTGTCGCTCTAAATTTAAAGTAAATGAATATAAATAATTTTTTCCAATTTTTGGTTCCTAAAGACACAAAGTTCTTTCCTCTTTTCGAACAAGCATCAAGCAACCTAATCGAAATTGCGACAAATTTGCACGAAGCCGTTAATCTACCTTTGAAGGAACGCGAAGTTCTTTTTCAAAAAATTGATGCTTTGGAACAAAAAGGAGAAGATATCACACGTCAAACAAATTTAGAATTAAGTAGGAATTTTATAACTCCATTTGATAGAGAGGACATACACTCTTTGATCATTTCAATTGATAATGTAGCTGACAATCTTCATGGAGCTGCGAGTAGAATGCGTTTATATCAAGTCGATAAAATTACAAAATCAATTAGAAAATTGACAGAAATCAATCTTGAAGCGTGTCAAAATATTGATGTAGCGGTTAGAGAATTGAGAGATTTGAAGAAAATGAAAAACATCACTGACGCTATTGTTAGAATTAATAAGTTGGAAAATAAATCAGATAATGTTTATGACAAAGCAGTTCTTGATTTGTTCGAAAATGAAACTGACGCAAAAAATATTATCAAGTACAAAGAGGTATTGTCAGTTTTAGAAACTGCCGCTGATAAATGTAAAAGTGTAGCGAGTATTTTAGAATCAATTTCCGTAAAACATTCTTAATCTAATCCATTTTATTCTGAAATTATAATTATGGAATTTACGCTACTTATAGTTATCATAGTACTGGCTTTAATCTTTGATTACATTAATGGTTTTCATGATGCCGCCAATGCTATAGCAACCGTTGTTGCTACAAAAGTACTAACTCCTTTTCAGGCCGTAGTTTGGGCAGCTTTTTTTAACTTTTTAGCCTATTGGGTTTTTGGTTTTGGTGTGGCTGATACGGTTGCTAAAACGGCAAACACTTCTGAAATTAATTTGGTTGTTATTCTTGCAGGCGTTATTGCTGCTATTATTTGGAATTTATTTACGTGGTGGCAAGGAATTCCGTCGAGTTCTTCACATACACTAATTGGTGGTTTTGCTGGAGCAGCTATTGCGCATGCAATTGCTGTTCACGGCTTTTTTGAGTATACCGCAGTAGATGGTGCTCAAACGTATGCCGCACATTGGTACGATACCGTAAACTGGTACACGGCTGGAAAAGATGGTGGTTTTCCTTCAGGAGTTTTAATCATCATTGCTTTTATCGTTTTAGCTCCTGTTTTAGGGGCGATAATGTCGTATTTAATATCTATTTGGCTACTTAATGCTTCTAAAAAAAGTATTTATCCTAAACTATTTACAGTAGCTTTAATGTTGCTAACGATTTGGTTTGTAGAAAGTCAGATGATTTATTACGAGGACATTAAAAAACCTCGCTTTGATTCTCATTTCTGGAGTGTTGTTTTTGAATCACACAATATAAAATGGTTTTTGGTTGCATTTATTATATTAACAGTAAGTCTTTTTTGTTTAATATTTAGCAGTTTAAACCTTCATCAGGCAGATTCAGGATTAAAAAAAATGCAATTATTATCGTCTGCAGCCTTTAGTTTAGGTCACGGTGGGAATGATTCTCAAAAAGTAATGGGTATTATTGCAGCAGCAGTTACTGTTTATATTCACACTAGCGGAATTACACAGGACAGCCTTCCCGATTGGTTGGATGTAGTTTTGCCAAATGACAATGGGGATTTTAAAATGCCAGAATGGATTCCGTTAGCTTGTTACTCTGCAATTGCAGCAGGAACTTTAAGTGGAGGTTGGAAAATTGTAAAAACAATGGGTTCTAAAATTACTAAAGTGACTTCTTTTGAAGGTGTTGCTGCTGAAACTGCAGGAGCTTTAACCTTGTATTTTACAGAACATTTTAAAGTGCCTGTAAGTACAACGCATACAATTACTGGATCTATAATTGGAGTGGGACTTACTAGAAGGGTCTCTGCAGTACGTTGGGGAATGACCGTAAGTTTAATTTGGGCTTGGGTTTTAACTATTCCTATTTCAGCAATTTTAGCGGCATTAATTTATTATTTTTTAATTATTTTTATTTA
>JAGOJA010000141.1 GCA_017995345.1 Flavobacterium sp. | reverse complement strand
AAGGCGCTGAGTTTTAGATTGCATCTGATTTCAGTGCTTTTTTTTAGGAATCTTTTACTGTTTTTGTCGCTTTCAAAATGTTTTCAGACAAATTAGTCAACCAGATGAGTTGTTCTATGACTAATTGTGCTTCCTGCATTTTTAGTTGAAACGCTTTTTCGTCGATTGGAACTCCCTCTTTTAATTCTTTCTCCCGGATGCTCTTTAGCTCGATAAATCGCATCTCCAAGTCTTCCTTAGAAGTATTTTCTTTAAGGGTTGAATCGTTTTCTTTCAGGACTGCAATAGCATTGTCTAAGTTTCTAATTGCAGTGTTAACTACTACATTAAAAGCCTCAGAGGCAGTCGTAGTCTTGTGTGATTGGATGTAAGTGCCCAAAGAGGCTAACGAGGATAACAAGGAATGGTTTAAAACTGCTAGTTTATAGACTTGTGGCAATTGTTTTTGTTTTGATTTAGGTTCTTGAATCATTCGTTGAAACGATGCCATTAAATTCCCAATTTCAATAAAAGCATTTTTTCGAGCCAAACGATACGCAATGGAAATGCTTCCTTTTTTATTATAAAAAATTGAAATTTCCTTTAGATAATTTTGATTTGCTTTAATCGATTTTTCTAAATAGACAGGGATATTTAAAAACTCCCAGGAAGGCCATAAAAATTGATTTGCCAAAAAGGCTAAAGTTGCACCCATAACGGTATCTAATATTCGATATTGAACTAAATCAGCAATGTTAGGCGTTACGATTCCGTAAATGAAAATGACATAAATGGTGATAAATGTGGCGCTCACTTTATAGTTGATTTGTGTAAATGAGAATCCCAACAGCATACAAATTATGGCAAGAATACTGATAATAATGTTATCCTTTACCAGGAAAAGAACTCCAAAAGCAATTAATCCGCCTATAACTGTGCCAATTATTCGGTGAAAAGAGCGTTCTTTTGTCAAACCATAACCAGGTCTCACAATTACAATTATGGTCAATAAAATCCAATATACATTATGGAACGGTAGAAGTATTCCAATGAAATAACCAGCCATCAATGTTATGGTTATTCGTAAAGAATGTCTGAAAATTATAGATGAAAAACTAAGGTTTTGGGTCAGAGTGCTCAACAGGTATTTTTGAGGCGTCATGAATTTTTCTAGGTCTTTGTCGATTCCCTTAATATCAGGAGAATTATAAGCAAGTGCAAAAGCACGTTCGACAATTTTTATTTTTTCAACTTGTTTTTCAGCATATTGAAGCATCGTAGTCAACATAAAAACACCTTCGGAAGCAGCAGTTCCCCCCAGATTATTTTCATAATCTGTAATGGCAAGTTGCAAGGAACGCAAATCACTTTGTAAAGTGTGTTTGGAAATGTATATAGTGCTTTTCCGAACACTTTTGGATAATTGCTTCAAACTAGCCGCCAAGTTGTAGGCTAAACGTTGATAGGTGTTCAAAACCTTTGGATGATTATCAAATTTTTGGTGCAATTTATCATGGTCAAATGCGGTGGATAAAGCCAATTCAAGGATTTCTACTAATGAAATGAAAATCAGAAGCATTTTACGGTTTTTATTGGAAGAACCGGAAGCTGTATGACTGTTGGTCAATACTTGTCTTATGTTTTGATGAATAGTATTGAGTTCAACCTGAAGGTGGAGTTGTTTTTCGATGATGGATTTTTTATCAGCATTTAAAGTCCACAAATCACCACGAAATTTCAGATATTTCGCAGTAAGCTTAATGCATTCTGCAATTTGCAATTCGATGTAATGATGTGGCCTGATAAAATGAAAAATAAGTGAAATCAGCAAATAAAATATACCACCAGCAAGAATTAATCCGGAATATTGCACCATTGCCCAACCGCTATTAATGTTTGCAAATGCTAATGAAACGGCAACAAGACCAGAGAAAGAAGCCATAGCAGCTCGTTGCCCGTATACAGAAAGCATCGAGATAAGAAAAATCAATATTGCTAAAAAAGGATAGAAAATCCACGAATAAGGAAAGACAATATTAACGATCAAATTAATACCAGCAACTAAAAGAGCAGTCACAAGAATACCGTTAATTTTTTGCTTCAGACTGCTTAGAATATCGCTGCGAAACGTGAAATAAGCGCCTTGAGCCATTGCAAAACCAATGTCAAATTTGCCCAAAAAAGAAAATAGCACCACAGGAATGACTGCCGCTATAGTAACTTTTAGAGCATTGGTAAAATAGGTGCTGTCGGTAAATTTTCGGATTTTGTAAATCATATACTTGTATTACAACAAAGGTAAGATTTGTATAAATCATTCAAAGGATAAAAAGATGTCTTTTGTCCTAAATTGTAAATATTAGCTAATAATTAACCGAGGGTTATTGATTGTCTATTTTTTTACTATTTTTGCAAACTGAATCAAAAGGAAATGTTTTCTAACTTCAGTAGATAATACTTAATACAACACGAATGATTTTACCAATAATAGGATATGGCGATCCAGTTTTAAGAAAAATAGGAGAAGTTCTTTCGCCAGAACATCCAAATTTGAATGAAACGATTGCCAATATGTACGAGACAATGTATAATGCTCATGGTGTTGGACTTGCTGCACCACAAGTAGGATTAGCACTTCGTTTATTTGTAATTGATACCACTCCTTTTAGCGATGATGAAGAATTAGAAGATGCGGAACAAAATGAATTGAAAGTATTCAAAAAAACTTTTATCAATGCAAAAATGATAAAAGAAGAAGGAGAAGAGTGGAGTTTCAACGAAGGATGTTTGAGTATTCCAGACGTTAGAGAGGATGTGTATAGAAATCCTACTATAACAATCGAATATTGCGAAGAGGATTTTGTAATGAAAACGGAAGTTTTTGAAGGATTAATAGCCAGAGTAATTCAACACGAATACGATCACATTGAAGGAATTTTATTTACGGATAAAATTTCATCATTAAAAAAACGATTGATTCAAAAGAAACTGAAAAACATCTTAGAAGGAAAAACATTCCAAGATTATAGAATGAAATTTTTTGCCAAAAAAGGAAGGTAAAACAAAAGTTCAGCTTCCCGTGGTATGGTTTTTGGTTTTAAATAAAAATAAACAACGAGTCAAATTCTTAATAATAATTACACAAAACATGAATTTAGAAAAAATATTAGCTATTTCTGGGAAACCAGGCTTATATGTATTGAAAGTGCAAACAAGAACTGGATTTGTAGCGGAATCATTGACAGATGGAAAAAAAATCACAGTAAACTTGAAAAGCAATGTGAGTTTATTGTCTGAAATTTCAATTTATACTTATGAAGGCGAAAAACCATTGGCTGAAATCATGCAAAGAATTGCTGACAAAGAAAAAAAGGGTGAAGCACTATCACACAAAGAAGACAATGTTAAATTAACAGCTTATTTCAAAGAAATTTTACCGGATTATGATGAAGAGAGAGTATATCCTTCTGATATCAAAAAAGTTTTAAACTGGTATAATATGCTTCAGGCAAAAGGATTGGTAACTGATGAAGCTTCAGCTGTTGCTGCCGATGTAGAAGAAACCCTTGCGGCTGAAGTAAAAGTTCCTGCCAAAAAAGCAAAAGCTAAAACCGAGTAATTTTATCCTTACATACTATTTTAATCCTGTTCAGCTATTTTTCTGAACAGGATTTTTTTATTTTTACCAAAAAACAATTTTCGATGAATTCAAGACAAAACCAACTGCAAGCTTTTGAAAGATTATTAGACGTTATGGATGATTTGCGCGAAAAATGTCCTTGGGACAAAAAGCAAACCATGCAAACCTTGCGGCATCTTACCATTGAAGAAACCTATGAGTTGGGTGATGCTATTTTAGATAATGATTTAAAAGAAGTCAAAAAAGAACTAGGTGATTTGTTGTTGCATATTGTTTTTTATGCCAAAATAGGAAGTGAAACCAATGATTTTGATATGGCTGATGTGTGCAACGAAATTTGTGAAAAATTAATCCACCGTCATCCGCATATTTATAGTGATGTAGTAGTAAAAGATGAGGAAGAAGTGAAACAAAATTGGGAAAAACTAAAACTGAAAGAAGGCAAAAAATCAGTTCTGGAAGGTGTTCCAAAAAGTTTACCAGCATTAGTAAAAGCAAGCCGAATCCAAGATAAAGTAAAAGGCGTTGGGTTTGATTGGGAAGAATCGCATCAGGTTTGGGATAAGGTTCAGGAAGAGTTAGATGAATTACAAGTTGAGGTTGAAGCAGGAGATCAAGATAAAATTGAAGCTGAATTTGGCGATGTTTTATTTTCGATGATCAATTACGCCCGATTTTTAAAAGTAAATCCTGAAGATGCTTTGGAACGAACCAATAAAAAATTCATCAAACGCTTTCAATATTTAGAAAATAAAGCGGGAGAATTAGGGAAACCCTTAATGGATATGACCCTTGCTGAAATGGATATTTTTTGGGAAGAAGCGAAGCGTCTTCCTAACAAATAGGAATTGGAAATCTTTGATTTCCAAATACTTTAACTTTGGGAAGAAGCGAAGCGTCTTCCTAACAAATGGGATTCCAGTATATTGATTTGTGATTAACAGGAAAAAGAAAAACAGATTGAATTAATCTGCCAATTTTTTTAGGGCATTAATGTCTTTCAAAACAATTTTTTTACCGTTCAATTCAATTAGTCCTAATTTGTTAAAATCAGATAATAAACGAATGCAACTTTCGGTGGCGGTACCTATCATACTTGCTAGTTCATCTCTGGAAAGTACTACTTTTAAAGAGTTATCCTCTTTTTTTCCAAAGGTATCATGCAAATAAAGAAGCGTTTCTGCTAATCTTTCTTTGACGGTTTTTTGTGCTAAATTTACCAGGTGGTCATCCGCATCTTTTAGATCACCACAAATAGATTTCATGACACTCAAAGAAAACTGATTATTCTTGTCAAAATAGCCCATTACTTCTGTTTTTGGAATAAAACAAACCTGCATATCCTCAAGAGCTATGGCGCTTAGATTTACGGGTTCATCACTAATCATCGAACGTTGTCCCAGTAATTCGCCTCTTGTAACCAATTTAACAATATGATCTTTGCCATTTGCACTGAGTTTTGTCAGTTTGCAAACACCTTCTTTTATACAATAAATACCATTCACATTTTCCCCTTCTTCAAATATAGCATCTCCTTTTTTTATAATATGGGATGTTTTGCAGTCAGAAAGTGTTAATAATTCTTCTTTGGTTAAGGTCTTTAAAGAGCTAAATTCTCTGACGATACATTGCTCGCATTTGCTCATGTTTTTTGTTGTTTATTTGAGGTACAAAAATAACAATTTAATATGACAAATATCATATTTTTAATTCATTCAATTGGTGATATTTGTTTTTGGTAAAATGAGCGAAGTTATGGATGCACAAAACTGCTTCCATTGTGGTTTAGATATTATAAAAGAAGAAGAGATTTTTTTTGATGCGAGGAGTTTTTGTTGCAATGGTTGTAAAACTGTGTATGAAATTTTTAGTCTCAATGATTTGACTTGTTATTATGATTTTGAAAAATCCCCTGGAGCAAGCCCGTTAGATATTAATGGTAAATATGATTTTTTAGACAATGAAAGTATTGTATCAAAACTTTTGGAATTTCAAGAAAATTCAACCGCAATTATTTCACTTAACATTCCTCATATTCATTGTAGCTCGTGTATTTGGATTTTGGAAAATCTACAGCGTCTTCAAAAAGGAATAAGTATTTCTCAAGTTAATTTCCCTGAAAAAAGAGTCCGAATTACTTTTAATCCAGAAGTAGTTTCTGTCAAAACGATTGTTTATTTGTTGAGTTCTATTGGTTATGAGCCCTACATTAGTTTAGAAAACTATGAAACCGGAAAAAACACAGCTGATAGGAGTTTGACCTATAAATTAGGGGTTGCTTTTTTTTGTTTCGGAAATATCATGTTGCTTTCGTTTCCAGAATATTTTGAGGTAGAAGAGTATTGGTTAGATCAATATCGTGGCTTTTTCCGTTGGTTGATTTTTGCTTTAGCATTACCTAGTTTCTTTTATTCGGCAAGTGGGTATTATGTTTCGGCTTATAAAAG
>JAGOJA010000140.1 GCA_017995345.1 Flavobacterium sp. | reverse complement strand
GAAAAATTAAAAAAAATGGGTGCCAAAGCAAAGAAAGCACTGCCAGAAAGCATTTTAAACCGAGCAGAAAAAGATGAAAATCAACTTTTAAATTAAACAAGAAATGAAAAAATTTCTACTGATTATTACCACAATAAGTGTACTCTCAATTGTAGTGTATTTTGCTTTTTTGCATAATACCTCGTACAGCGAAGGAGTGCGTTCAGGTGAATTGATAAAAGTGAGTCATAAAGGAGTCTTTTTTAAAACTTGGGAGGGGGAAATAAGTCAGGGCATTTCGGGTGCCCAGATTTTTGCATTTTCGGTATTGGACAGTGAGAAAGAAGTAATTGCAAATTTAAAAGAAATGGAAGGACAATATGTTCAGGTAACCTACAAGGAACGCTATAAAACTTTCCCTTGGTGGGGCGACACACGCTATTTCATCACAGCGGTCAAGAAGGTCAATTCTCCCTTTAAAATAAAATAAATGAATCGAATATTTAAAACTGTTGCTTCCTCAGACATTAGCATTTCACAATTGATGTTGCCAAGCCATACCAATTTTAGTGGTAAGATTCACGGAGGATATATTTTGTCTTTATTGGATCAAATTGCATTTGCCTGTGCTTCAAAATTTTCCGGAAATTATTGCGTTACGGCTTCGGTTGATACTGTAAATTTCCTGAATCCTATTGAAGTTGGCGAACTGGTAACGATGAAAGCAAGCGTGAATTATGTAGGAACAAGCTCAATGATTATTGGTATTAGAGTAGAAGCCGAAAACATTCAAACTGGAACAATAAAGCATTGCAATTCCTCCTATTTCACGATGGTTGCTAAAGACAAAGACGGTCAGAAGATCCAAATTCCCGGATTAATCCTATCCCACAAGAATGATGTACGCCGTTTTTTTAATTGTATCAAACAGATTGCACAAAAAAAAGAAAAAGATCTGCACGAAGATGAGTTTGATTACACCTCCAAAGAATCATTAGAAAGTTTAAAAAAATACAACATTCAACTAGCGCTATAATTACAAAAATCAGTACCTTTTCCCGTCAAAAAAATTGCTTTTCTACGAATTGCACATTTCAAATTACACCTTAATTTCTGATTAAAAACACCTTCAAAAATTAACTTCTTTAGTGGGATTTCCCAAGGCTTAACACGTTTATTTAGTTTATTTTTTTGTAACTTTAAGTAATTTAATTCATAAATCATTATGAAAAAAATTACACTCATAGCGCTTATCCTTATTGCAATTGCAACTACTGCTCAAGAAAAAATGGTCTCTTATAGTGGAATAACAAATTTTGAGGCCTCTATTCCCTTGTTTGAAGAAGTAAAAGCAATAAACGAAAAAACAACCTGTATTTTGATAACCGAAACAGGCGAGGTTACTTGTTGGATTAAAATCAAAGATTTTAAATTTAAAAGAGATTTGATGCAAGACCATTTCAATAGAAATTATATGGAAAGCAATCGCTTTCCTAAAGCCATTTTTAAAGGTAAAATCGAGAAATTTGATCTAAAAAACCTTAGCTCAGAATTGAATCAATATGAAATTACCGGCAAAATAACAATTCGAGGGCGAACTAAAAGAATAACCATTAAGGGAACGCTGAAAAAAGTGGATGCTGGAATTGAACTCTATTCCGCTTTTCCGTTAAATACGGATGATTTCAGGATTGAAATTCCTTTTATAGTACGTAGCAAAATATCAAAAAATGTAAACACTCAAATTCTTTGTGTTTTACGATAAATCCTATTTTATCAAACAATTCCTTAAAGCGCCTTCCAGATTTTTAAATTGAAATTTAAAACCAGTTTGTTCTATTTTATCCGAAGAAACCCGTCTCCCTGTCAATACAATTATAGCCATTTGCCCCATGAATAATTTTAAGACAAAAGCAGGCACATTGGGTAGCCAAATAGAATATCCAAAAACACAAGCTAATGTTTTAGAAAAAACAGAGTTTGTAGTATTGTCATTTATTGCTGCATTATACGGCCCGGACATCGCTGGATCAACAATTGCCTGATAGTAAATGGCGCACAAATCATCGACATGAATCCACGGCATATATTGCTTGCCTGAACCCAAGGCGGAACCCAATCTGTATTTGAAAAGCGGAGTCAATTTTTTCAAAAAACCTTCGTTTTTTCCCAATACTAATCCCGTGCGAATCATAACCGTTCTACTATTCAAATTTTCTATAAAGTCTAAAGAATCCTCCCATTTCTGACAGGTGTATCCTAAAAAATCATTTGCAGGTGGCATATCTTCCGTACAAATCTCTTCGCCATTTACTGCACCATAAATTCCTACAGCAGAAGCTGAAATGAATGCATCCAGTTTTTTATTATTCTTTTTTAAAACAGAATACAACAATAAAGTGGATTGTTCCCGGCTGTCTATGATTGCCGCTTTCCGTTTCGCAGTCCATCTTTGCTCCGCAATATTTTCACCTGCCAGATGAATGATGTAATCCGCATTTAAAACTGCTTTTTCATCTATAGTCTGATTTACTACATCCCATTTGTAATAGAAAACGTTTTCTTTATTTTGTTTTTCACTTCTACTTAAGATGGAAACAGAATACCCTTTGGCTATCAATAAAGCTGTCAAATGCCTTCCAATAAATCCCGAACCGCCGCTAATTAAAACATTCTTTTTCATAATAATGTAAAGCTAATGATTTATACCGACATAAAATTATATTAAATTTTGTTTAACTTTATTAAAATATAGTTAAACATTCATTATCTTTATACTCTAATTTGAAATACATAAACAATGGCTACTAAAAAAACAATCATAACTAAGGATCAAATAGTTTCAATGTACATGAATTATGTATTAGAACATAGCGAAAAACCAAAATCAGTATATCATTTCACAAAAATCAATGATTTTTCCGAAACGGAATTCTATGCCTTTTTTGGCACAATTGATAGTATTGAGAAAGAAATTTTCAAAATGTTTGTAGATAAAACGATCGACTTATTGAACAAAAACAAGGAATACGAATTGTATGACATGAAAGGCAAAATGTTAAGTTTTTACTTTACTTTCTTCGAAATATTAACTGCTAACAGAAGTTACGTTGTCCTTGTATTGCAAGAGCACAATAATCAGTTGAAAAAATTGATGCAGCTTTCCGGACTAAGAAACAGTTTCAAAAATTTCCTTACTGAAATCATTTCAGATGATTTTAGAATACAACAGGAAAAATTACAAAATTTTCAAGAGAAAGCCTTTCTGGAAGCATCATGGATTCAACTTTTATTGACACTGAAATTCTGGTTGGATGATTCGTCACCTTCTTTTGAGAAAACTGATATCTATATTGAAAAATCGGTAAAAGCGTCTTTTGAATTGATGAATATTGCTCCTATAGACAGCTTAATCGATTTTGGAAAATTTATTTTCAAAGAAAAAATATACAACAAGTAATGAAAACGATAGACTACATCCCTACTTCAAAAATTGAAAGAGCAACAAAACTGGTGCAAACTGGTGCAAAAGTTGGCGTAAACTACCTGAAATATTACGGTGAAAAAATGGTCAATTCCGATTTGACTCGCGACAAACTCAACGAAGAAAATGCCGAAGACATCTACGACGGACTAAAAAGTCTGAAAGGAAGCGCACTGAAAGTTGCCCAAATGCTAAGCATGGACAAAAGTTTTTTGCCACAGGCTTACGTCGAAAAGTTTTCGCTGTCTCAGTTTTCTGTTCCGCCACTTTCGGCTCCATTAGTATTGAAAACCTTCAAAACTAATTTAGGCAAAACGCCTTATGAAATTTTTGATGAGTTCAATCCAAATTCAGTAAATGCGGCAAGCATCGGGCAAGTTCATGTGGCGCTAAAAGATGGCAAAAAACTGGCTGTCAAAATTCAATATCCTGGCGTAGCCAATAGCATTTCATCTGATTTGGCTTTGGTAAAACCTATTGCGATTAGAATGTTTAACCTTCAAGGAAAAGATTCGGACAAGTATTTCAAAGAAGTGGAAACCAAATTGATTGAGGAAACCAACTATTTATTGGAGCTCAAACAAAGCCAAGAAGTTGTGGAAGCCTGTAAAAAGATTGAAAATCTAGTTTTTCCAAATTACTATTCGGAATATTCTTCGGAAAAGATTATTACAATGGATTGGATGACCGGGATTCATCTTTCTGAATTTACCTCTAAAAATGACAATCAGGAAATTACTGATAAAATTGGTCAGGCCTTATGGGATTTCTACATGTATCAAATTCATATTCTGAAAAAAGTACATGCCGATCCACATCCCGGAAATTTTTTGGTGAACGATGAAAACCAATTAGTAGCATTGGATTTTGGTTGCATGAAACAAATTCCAAATGACTTCTATACTCCATATTTTGAATTAATAAACAAGGAAGTGATTGATGACAAGGCGATTTTTAAACAAAAATTATTTGAATTGGAAATTCTTAGAACTGATGATTCCAAAGAGGAAGTGGAGTATTTTACTCAAATGTTCTACGATTTATTATCGCTGTTCACTAAACCTTTTCAAACCGAAACTTTCGATTTCTCAGATGCAGCCTTCTTTGAAAGCATCGCGCAATTAGGAGAACGGTTTTCAAAAGACACCAATCTTAAAAAAATGAACGGCAATCGTGGTTCTAAACATTTCATTTACATGAACAGAACCTTTTTTGGATTATACAATTTGATGTTTGATTTGAAAGCAACAATTGTGGTCAACGCATTCGAAAAATACAAATAATGAAAAAGGAAATTCTGCCTTCTAAAATGTGTTTGGTTTGTAACCGACCATTTAGTTGGCGGAAAAAATGGGAGAAAGTTTGGGACGAAGTCAAATATTGTAGTGAAAAATGCAAAAGAAACAAAAAGGGTTAGTCTGGTTTAGAAATGATTTAAGAGTGAATGATAATGAATCATTGACTAATGCCATGGCTGAAAATAAATCTCTTATTGCTATGTACTGTTTTGATCCTAGACATTTCGAGCAAACTAGTTTTGGATTTAAAAAAACAGAAAAATTCCGAGCGAAGTTTTTATTAGAAACGGTTACAGAATTAAAGGACAATCTAGAAAAAATGAATATTTCACTTTTAGTTTATCATGAAAAACCAGAGGATTGTATTCCAAAAATGGTAATTGAAAATGAGATTGACACTATCTATTTTCAGGAGGAGTGGACGACTGAGGAAATGAAAGTTTTAGAAAATGTAAAATCTAAAATTTCTGATTCAGTCGTTTTTAAGCCTACGTACAACCAGTTTCTATTTCATCCAGAAGACGTTCCATTTGAAATAAATTTTATTCCGAATGTCTTTACACAGTTCAGAACAAAGTGCGAAAAATACACTAAAGTAAAGGCGGAGCTTTTAGTTTTGGCTATGGCCAAAGCTAATTTCTTAACAAATGACACTAAAATCCCTTCAATGGAGGCACTAGGTTTTAGCGATTTTGTGTCCGATTCTAGAACTGCCTTTCCTTTTCATGGTGGTGAAAATGAAGCATTAAAAAGAGTCGAATATTATTTTTGGGAAACTAAAAAACTTGGAGTTTACAAGTTAACCCGCAACGGATTGATAGGCAAAGATTTTAGTTCGAAATTTTCGCCTTGGTTAGCCAATGGGAGTATTTCTGCGAAGACTCTTTACTGGGAAATTATGAATTACGAGCAGCACGTTGGTAAAAACGAGTCAACCTATTGGCTCATTTTCGAATTAATTTGGAGAGACTATTTCAAATATGTTTCAATGAAAAATGGGAATTCAATTTTTAAAATTGGAGGAATTTTAGAAAAACAATATGATTGGAAAACCAGTAAGTCTGCTATTCAAAACTGGATTAATGGAACTACCGCCGAACCATTTGTGAATGCCAACATGATTGAATTGCAGCAAACTGGCTGGATGAGTAATCGCGGAAGGCAAAATGTAGCTTCCTATTTTGCTAAAGATCTATTATTAGATTGGCGTATTGGTGCTGCTTATTTCGAATCTATGCTAGTTGATTATGACGTACATAGCAATTACGGTAACTGGATGTATATTTCCGGTGTGGGCAATGATCCTAGGAATCGCAAGTTTAACATTCCGTT
>JAGOJA010000139.1 GCA_017995345.1 Flavobacterium sp. | reverse complement strand
CCAATATAAGTTTCCGTTTTCTTCTGCAGGATAGGATTGTTGTGCCTCTTTTTCTTCTTCTATTGCTTTTACAACAAGTATCAAAGGTGAGTTGTTTTTTATCCTTCCTTTTTCTAATTCTAGTATTTTGAAATTATTAGGAACACTGGAAATCTCTTGGTTTTTCAGCAAATCGGTAAGAAAATTTCTTTCGGCCATCTGGTCTTTAAAACCAAAACTTTCTTTCAAATATTTAAAATAAGTAAGTTTATTGAAAAGAGTTGCATGACCATTTTCAATTAAGGCGTTCTCAAAATTAATTTGATAATCTGATAAATCCTGCGAACAGATTGCTATTATTTTTTCTTCAGTATCCGTTAAATCCCAATGATTTTTGTTGAAATAAGATTTTTTTTTCATTTCCTGCAAAGACAAATAGTATTGACTTCCTTTGCTAGGATCATATATTTTTATGGATTTGTTTTTGAGTTCATTAGCCACAACATAATGCAAGCCATTTTTATTTTCAATTGGTAAAATAAATGGAAACAGTTCTTGTAAACTCGCCTCGTTTCCTGGTACATAGTTAACATCAAAGAGCTTGAATTGGGCATTAAATCCATTTGAATTGAAGAACTTTTTTATATCCAAGATTCGCGAGCCTTTTTCTTCCAATGGGATATTCTGCTCGATATATTTTCGAGAAATGTTTTTTCCATAAATGTTGAAAACGGTTTTAATTGCGCTAATTCCGCAATCGTTGCTCTTTAATTGGGGATCAGTAATTGGCATACATCGTTTGTATTAGTATCTCTTGTTATGGGCAAATGAAACGTAACGGTAGTATTAAATATGTAATAATCAGTAATTTACTAATATTTAATAATTAATGTTACTATTTTCCATAACAAACCTAAATACCCGATAAATGGCAATAGATACCTTTTTAATATAAAAAAAGTCTTTCAGTTTGCACCGAAAGACTTTTGTATTAGACTATTTTTAATAGTTTTTATAATTTATTCATGTTACTAGCCAAAGTTTCAATAAACTTCCCAATAGGTCCTTTGATCATCATCGCCATCATTGGGTTAAAATCACCTGCAAAATCTAATTTCACTGCGCTTGAATTATCAGAAACAGCATCGATGTTTGCTATTAATGTAAAAGGTAGCTTATCACTGGCTGCGCCTAGGACTACTTTGTTTGGCGCCACTTTCTCTTTCATTTTTAGTTTTATTTCCGGCATCCCTTTTAAACCAAAAATAAAGGCGTCTTCACCAATAACTTCAAATTTCGCTATGTTTTCAGGCATTAATTTTTCGAAATTTTTAACATCACTCAATAAATCAAATAATTCTTGAGCTGATTTTTCAACAGTAACTTTAGGACTTTCTAAGTTCATTATTTTTATCTTTTTTAGTTTTAAACTTCAGTAGTCCAAGTAGATGGGCTTACGTTCCATTCTCTTAATGTCTGCTCTTCTTCTTCAGTGATATATCTTTTGGCTACAGCCAAATTCAATAAATTTTGATAATTACTTAAAGTAAATAAATCGACATGAGCATTTTTGAAATTTTCTTCGGCAACATTAAAACCATAAGTAAATATAGCGGCCATGCCTTTGATATTGGCTCCTGCTTCGCGCAACGCTTCAACAGCAAGCAAACTACTGTTTCCCGTACTGATTAAATCTTCTACAACAACAACATTCTGTCCTTTTTGTAAAAAACCTTCCACTTGATTTAGTCTCCCGTGCTTCTTCGCTTCTGGACGTACATACACAAATGGTAATCCCAAACTTTCTGCTACGAGCATGCCAATTCCTATTGCTCCTGTGGCAACGCCAGCAATGACATCTGGTTTCCCAAATTGTTTTTCAATGTTTTTCGAAAACTCATCCCGAATATAATTTCTTACGGCTGGAAATGAGAGAATTAATCGATTATCACAATAAATAGGCGACTTCCATCCAGAAGCCCATGTAAAAGGATTTCTTGGATTCAATTTAATTGCATTTATTTGCAAAAGAAATTCGGCTGTTTTTTCGGCTGTATCTTTATTAAAAATCATAGTACAAATGTATAAAGTTTTTGTTAACGACAAGCCACTTTTTTTGACAAATCACATCTCTAAAGAGACAGATTTTCAGCTTTTTTTATTAGAAAGTATTGACATAGAGCAACTTATAGTAAAAATATTTCAAAATAAAATTAATAAAGCGTATTTGTACCATCCGGATGAACGCCTGATTATGAAGACCTTAAAAACTAAAATTCCGGTTTGCAAAGCGGGAGGCGGATTGGTTTACAACCAAAAAGGTGAGGTATTATTTATATTTAGAAACGGAAAATGGGATTTACCTAAAGGAGGTATCGAAAAAGGAGAGGAAATTGAGAACACTGCCATACGCGAAGTTGAGGAAGAAACCGGTGTAAACGGGTTGTCTATAAGTCACAAACTTCAAAAAACCTATCATGTTTTCAGACGTAATGGTAAGTACAAACTAAAAATCACGCATTGGTTCGAAATGCAATCCAATTTTGAAGGCATTCCACAAGGACAGTTAGAAGAAGGAATCGAAAAAGTGGCATGGCTAAATCCAGAACAAATTAAGGAAGCTTTAAAAAACTCCTATGAAAACATAAAATTATTGTTTGAAGAGGCGGAGCCCTGAAAGTAATATTTTGTTAGACACGAATTTTACCAATCTACCACTAATAAATTAGTGCAAATTTGTAGAATTCGTGTTTGCGTTTTTTTAACTAAAAAATTAGTCAAATTTCCTTTGGTAATTAACTACTTAATTGCTGTTTTATTTATTTTAGAATTCGGTAGACTGGATATTGTAAATGTGCTTTTTCATAATAAACTGAATTTTTATAAATCCAGTCGAGCTGCGCTTCTGGATTATTGATGAAATTTACATCACTTTGTTTTTTTAGCTCAAAATCTGCTTTTAATTTTGGATTTTCTTTCAAAATTTGCGTGGCTGTATCTTCAAAAACGTATTCTGAATAACCTTCTTTTTGTTGCAATAGTGTATCGAAAAAATTCCAATTGAAAAAAGAATCAATCGCTTCTGGTTCTAATGTTTCCAATAAATATTTGATTCCCTTTTGCTGTGTAGGAATAACGTAATCTCCTTTGGCGAAAGCCACTTGCTGCATTGTAGAAGTTATCGTTGTATTCCGGTGTAAGTAATGGCCTTCATACGCTGAATTGGTTGTTTTGAAATCTGCGATTTTATAACTTTCGACTTCAATTATAGTGTCGTTTTTTAGTTGGCGATATGAAATAGTATTGTTCTTCAATAATTCAATTATAGGCCAAAATCCTTTTGGAATAATA
Organism: Flavobacterium sp.; assembly: GCA_017995345.1. Classification (GTDB taxonomy): domain Bacteria; phylum Bacteroidota; class Bacteroidia; order Flavobacteriales; family Flavobacteriaceae; genus Flavobacterium. The sequence goes on along the minus strand of JAGOJA010000139.1, from coordinate 2,765 downwards.
TACGCTTCGGGAATGATGATCTCTTTTACTGATTTGAATTCCTTGCTGTAGGGAATGTCTTTTTTCAAAGGTTTTGTGCGGTCATAAAACAAGCGATTCCCTGATGTTACATCACTTTTTTTGTAGCTGGCTTCGTAGCCTAAAAATGAAACAGAAGTTGTTTTTGAACTGTCAATTTCCCATTTTATAGTGTACGATTTTTGCGGTTTATACTGTGTTTCATTTTTCAATCGCAATTGTTTGATTTTTTGGAAATTCGCATCTGTAAAATCAATTGCGGAACGCATGTATTCATAGGTCACTTTCACGCGATCAGCATATTTTTTGAGCATGTGCGTTTCCACGACAAACCCAATGGTATTAAACAACGAAGTGTAACCTGTTGCATATCGTGGACTTTCAAAAAATTGACCAAAACCTTTGTCTGGTGTGTCCTGAAAAGCATTGACGTAAGGCGTAGTTTCGATGTTCTTTTTTTGCAAATCTTTGACTAGAGCGGGCATCATTTCCGTATTTAAAAAGTCCCCTAAAACGGCACCTAATTTATTATGTTGGGTCATGATATACGTGAGTTTGTACTGGTAATCGGCACCATTGCTAACGTGATTGTCAATAAAAATATCGGGATTTATTTTATGGAATATTTCGGTAAAACTTTTCGTGTTTCGGGTATCTGATTTGATGAAATCCCGATTCAAATCATAGTTTCTCGCATTTCCACGAAAGCCATAGCTTTCAGGGCCGTCTTGATTGGCTCTTGAAGTGGCGTTTCTGTTTAAAGCACCTCCAATATTGTACACTGGAATACAAACAGCAACGGTGTTTTTTGGTACTTTTATCTTGCCTAAAGCTAAATCTCTAAACAATTGCATACTAGCGTCAATTCCGTCTGGCTCACCTGCGTGAATGCCATTATTGAGTAAAACTACGGCTTTGTTTTTTTGGATTACTCCAAAATCAAACTGTTTTTCTGGATTAAAAACGACCATGTGCAACGGTTCGCCACTGTCTGTTAATCCCATTTTTTGCATTTCGATAGAAGGAAAATCATCTGCTAGAAGTTTGTAGTAGGCAATGGTTTCAGCATAAGATGCAGATTGATTTCTATTGCCTTTTTCAAAAAAAGTATCGTATTTATTCTTTTTTTGCGCCAATGAACAGATGGAAAGTAGTAAAAAAAGGAATGTGAAAAATCTCATATTTTGGTCTTTTTAATTGAATCTCAAATGTAGCCTTTTTTCAATACGTATTGAAATGATCGTTTAGAAAGTAAGTCCTTGATTAAAAAAATGAAAATTTAGAATTCAAAATTCATAACTCAGAATTAAAAATTACCTTTGCAAAATGAATAAGAAACACCATTCCAACAATATACTTTTGAATTTAGGCATCGAAAGCCTGAACGAAATGCAGGAAGTAGCACAAGATGCCATCCTGAATGATAATAATATTTTATTGCTTTCGCCAACAGGTTCCGGAAAAACCTTGGCTTTTTTATTGCCTATTTTAGAAATGTTACAACCCGAAATTCAATCGGTTCAATGTTTAATTTTGGTTCCATCTCGCGAATTAGGATTGCAAATTGAACAAGTTTGGAAAAAAATGGGGACTGATTATAAAGTAAATGTGTGCTACGGTGGACATTCTATAGATACTGAAATCAAGAATTTAAGCAATCCGCCAGCAGTTTTAATTGGAACTCCAGGGAGAATTGTAGATCATATTGAAAGAGGAACTTTCAGAGTGGATAAGATCCAGACGTTGATTTTAGATGAATTTGATAAATCACTGCAATTGGGTTTTCATGAGCAAATGTCATTTATCATTGGAAAATTGACGAAATTGAACAAACGTGTTTTGGTTTCGGCAACTTCTGACATTGAGATTCCAAGATACACGCGAGTGGTAAATCCAACAATTTTAGATTTTATTCCAGAAAACGAAGCTGAAACGAATCTTTCCATGAAAATGGTTGTTTCAAAAGAAAAAGACAAAATAGGGAGTTTGTTCAACTTAATTTGTTCGTTGAAATCACAATCGGCCATCGTTTTTTGCAACCATCGTGATGCTGCAGAGCGCATTAGCGACAGCTTGAATGAAAAAGGAATTTATGCCACGTATTATCATGGCGGTATGGATCAGGACGAAAGAGAACGCGCTCTAATCCAGTTTAGAAACGGAAGTGTGAGCTATTTAATCACAACCGATTTGGCTGCTCGTGGACTCGATATCCCCGAAATGAATCACGTAATTCATTATCATTTACCCTCCAAAGAAGACGAATTTACCCATAGAAACGGGCGTACGGCACGTATGACAGCATCTGGAACCGCCTATATTATTGCTCACGAAAGTGAGAAAAAAATGGATTATATTGATTATGGAATGGAAGTTTTCAAAGTAGAAAACGCTACTTCATTACCAAAACCACCCGAATTTCAAACGATTTACATTAGTGGCGGAAAAAAAAATAAATTGAATAAAATTGACATTGTTGGTTTCTTTTCTCAAAAAGGAAAATTAGAAAAAGGTGATTTAGGATTAATCGAAGTCAAAGATTTTATTTCATTTGCTGCCGTGAAATTCAACAAAGTCAGAGACCTGCTTCACGCCATTAAAGACGAAAAAATGAAGGGGAAAAAGTTTAAAATTGAGGTTGCCAGAAAAGTGATTAAAAAGGAGGAAGAGAATTAATGTTCCCTTTGTAAAAGTGTTCAGTTCCGACGCTTCGGGATTAGTGAGCAGTAAAAAAAATATAATACTAA
>JAGOJA010000051.1 GCA_017995345.1 Flavobacterium sp. | reverse complement strand
TCACTGAATAAATTAGCTATCGAAAGGGAAATAAAATTCATAAACGAATGTTTTACCACTTTAATAGCGCGGTCCCGATTTGTTTTTCGTTCCTCGCTGTCGGCACTTGCGGTCGAGTTTAATAAAACCAGTCCTTTTATAGTGTCAGGATACAATTCGGCGAAAGCCAAAGCCACATAACCACCCATAGAATGTCCGACAAAAATGGCTTTTCGGATGCGTAGTTCTGATAAAACCGCGTGAACGGCATCGGCATTATCTTCCATCGTTTGCACATAACTCAAACATTCCGTTGCGCCATGACCTAATAAATCTATAGTGATGACGCGGTTTTTTTTAGCAAATTTTTGACTGTAAAAATCCCACATGCCTTTGTTTTCCAAGAATCCATGAAGCAAGACAATAGCGGTGCCTTTTCCGGTATCGGAATAGGAAATATTGGTGTTTTTAAAGAGGATTTGTTTCAATTTTTTAGTTTAGAGCAATTGCAAAATTAGCGCTTTATTTTTTTTAAAAAATAGAGGAATTATAAGTTAATGGAAGAGTAAAAACGACAATCATTTGCTTTTGTTATTTTGTCATTCCGACGAAGGAGGAATCTCAACAAATGAATAAACTAACGGGAATTCCCATAATGGTAGTGTCATTTAATGTGTGTAAAAAGGAAGATCCTTGCTTCGTCCTGATGACAATTTAGTGTTGGAATGTTTAGTTCATGAATAAATTAAAATCGATTATCGCCATCTAATAAATTTCCTAATCCGCCTAGTAAACTTCCTTCGTCACGACTTTTTCCTCCTGCTTTTGGGGCAGAGGCAATGATTCTATCAGCCAATCGGCTGAAAGGCAAGGATTGAACGTAAACGGTTCCTGGTCCGCGAAGTGTGGCGTAAAATAGACCTTCGCCACCAAAAATAGAATTCTTGATACCGCCAATAAACTCAATATCATAATCGACATCTTTGGTAAAACCTACGATGCAACCGGTGTCTACTTTTAGGGTTTCGACTGCGGTTAATTCTTTTTTAGCTAATGTTCCGCCAGAGTGCACAAACGCCATTCCGTCACCTTCTATTTTTTGCATGATAAAACCTTCGCCCCCAAACAATCCACGACCGAGTTTTTTAGAGAATTCGATTCCAACCGAAACGCCTTTGGCAGCACATAGAAACGCATCTTTCTGGCAAATGAATTTTCCGTCAAATTGTGTTAAATCAATTGGGATAATTTTTCCGGGATATGGTGAGGCGAATGAAACTTTGCTTTTAGTATTGTTTTGGTTGATGAACGCTGTCATAAAAAGACCTTCGCCTGTCAATACTCTTTTTCCAGCGCTTAAAAGTTTGCTCAATAATCCGTTTTCCTGTTCGGAACCGTCCCCAAAAATGGTTTCCATCTGGATGTTATTGTCCATCATCATAAAACTTCCTGCTTCGGCAATTACAATTTCCTGCGGGTCTAATTCTATTTCTACATATTGCATTTCCTCGCCATATATGTGGTAATCTATTTCGTGTGCTTGCATGATTTCTGTATTTTAAGATTTTATTTAAAAGTTTTTTACCGTTAAGAAATTAAGTTCCATTTAGAATTAGTAGTTAAATTCCTTGATGGTTTAAGTAGATTAAGAATATGTTTAATAAAATAGTTGCGTTTTTTAAATAAGTCGGAAGCTAGATTATAAAGGTACAGCTTTTAGCTGAATTTTGGAATCGAGATTGTTAAGTCCTATACTTTCTTGTTGTAGCGCGCAAGGGATAGAAGTGGAAAGCTCACAGTGCCGCATTTTTATGCGGTGCGAGGACTTGTAGCGGATAGCCCGACGCAGCCGGAGTTTACGGAGGCTGGGTTGCGCCCCAAAAAAAAAATCGGTTCACATTGCTGTAAACCGATTGGTTGTGTGTATTTTTAAGAAATTAACTGTTCATTAATTCTTCGATTTCGTCGACTTCAATTGGGATGTTGCGCATCATATTGAATGGTTCGCCGCTTTCTTGAACGATGACATCATCTTCCAAACGGATTCCGAAACCTTCTGCAGGAATATAAATTGCTGGTTCTACGGTAAACACCATATTAGCTTGCATGGGCTCTGTTAAAATTCCGTAATCGTGCGTGTCCAACCCCATGTGGTGCGAAGTTCCGTGCATAAAATATTTTTTATAAGCAGGCCATTCCGGGTTTTCGTTTTGAACGTCGGCTTTGTCAATAAGACCTAAACCTAGTAATTCTGACGTCATTAATTTTCCAACCTCAATATGGTATTGTTTCCACAGTGTGCCTGTTGTTAGCATTTTAGTCGCTTCGTTTTTAACATTCAAAACGGCGTTGTACACTTCTTTTTGTCTTTTAGAGTACTTTCCTGAAACCGGAATTGTTCGTGTCATGTCACTAGAATAATTTGCATATTCAGCCGCAACGTCCAGTAAAATTAAATCCCCATCTTTGCATTGCTGGTTGTTTTCAATGTAGTGCAACACATTCGCATTATTTCCTGAGGCTATAATTGGCGTGTAAGCAAAACCTCTGGAGCGATTTCGAATAAATTCATGAATTAATTCGGCTTCAATTTCAAATTCGGTTACGTTTGGTTTTACAAATGATAGTAGTCTTCTAAAGCCGAGTTCGGTAATGTTACAAGCGTTTTGGATTAAATCCAATTCTTCGGTTTCTTTTACAGAACGAAGGCGTTGCAAAATCGGATTACTTTTTGCGACAGTATGTGCCGGGTATTTTTCTTTCCACCATTTTACAAATCGGGCTTCACGTGTTTCGGTTTCTACAGTGGCACGATAATGTTCGTTAGTATTGATGTAAATGGTATCAGAATGGGTCATCATTTCGAATAAAACTTTCTCAAAATCTGGTAACCAATGTACTGTTTTGATTCCTGAAACTTCAAAAGCACGCTCTTTAGTGAGTTTTTCACCTTCCCAAATTGCAATGTGTTCGCTGGTTTCTTTCAAGAATAGCATCTCTCTTTGGTGCTCGTAAGGGGCATCTGGGAAAAGTAATAAAATACTTTCTTCCTGATCGACACCACTTAAATAAAAAATATCGCGGTGTTGTACAAATGGCATTGTGCTATCGGCGCCTGTCGGATAAATATCATTAGAGTTGAAAACAGCAACGCTTTTTGGCTTCATCTGAGCCATGAATTTCTTTCTGTTTTTTATAAATAAATCTCGGTCAATTTGATGGTATTTCATTTGTTTGTTTTTTTTTGGTAAATTGTACTTCGCATGGAGCTACTGTTGGTTTTTATATCATTTATTACGATGCTCATTTCATAACAATTTGGTTTTACGATTGAATAATCAAAAATAGTAACTTTGAGGGAAACGGATGTTAATTACGCTATAAAATTTTAGGATAACTATTTTAATGATTAATTTTCCATCTAAAATCAGTTCTACATGAAAAAAACACTATTCTTCTCTGCCTTAATTGTACAAAGTTTCTCTTGGGGACAAGTTTCTGCTGATGCGATTCAAAAAGCATTGGAAACCAAAAAACAAATGGAAAGTCAATCTCTTTTTCAGAATGTTGTTTTTGATAATGTAGGTCCTACAGTAATGAGCGGTCGAGTTGTCGATGTAGATGTAAATCCTGAAAACCCAATAGAGTTCTACGTAGGTTATGCTTCAGGAGGACTTTGGTATACCAATAATAACGGAATGAGCTTTTCACCTGTTATGGATTCGGCACCTACACAAAATGTAGGTGATATTGCGATAGATTGGAAGCGAGGAACTATCTGGGTTGGAACTGGAGAGGTAAATTCCTCCCGGTCGTCTTATGCCGGAATCGGAATCTTAAAATCCGAAGATAAAGGGAAAACGTGGCAAAATATGGGATTGCTTGATAGTCATCATATTAGTAGGATCTTGATTAATCCCTCTAATGCTGATGAAGTTGTTGTGGGAGTCGTAGGTCATTTGTATTCAAAAAATGAAGAGAGAGGAATTTTTAAAACGACCAATGGTGGAAAAACGTGGAATAAAACCCTTTATATTGATGATGAAACAGGGATTATTGATGTGGTTGTTTCGCCAAAAAACTTTAATGTTCAATATGCAGCATCTTGGAGTAAAGACAGGAAAGCATGGGATTTTATAGGAAGCGGAGCCACTTCTGGGATTTATAAAAGTGAAGATGCAGGTCTGACTTGGAAACTTTTTACAACTGCTGAAAGTGGATTCCCGGTTGGTGAAGGTGTTGGTCGAATTGGTTTAGCGGTTTACGACGATGCTACCGTTTATGCCGTCTTGGACAACCAATTCAAAAGGCCTTTGGAGTCTAAAAAAAGCAATTCCCTGCCAATTGCGTTTTCTGTTCCTGGTGACGAATTCTTAAAAATCCCCAATAAAAGTCTAAATTCTATTTTGAAAAATTACGGTTTAACGGAAAAATTTAGAGCTGAGAATATCAAACATTGGATTCAAAACGGTTATCTACAGCCGAATGAGGCAGCTAAAGTGGTTTTGGAAGCCATAAATAGTTTAGCTGAAAAAGAAGTTATTGGAGCTGAAGTGTACAAATCAAGTAATGGAGGAAAGAATTGGACTAAAACACACCCAGGTTTTATAGATGATTTCTTTTATTCCTACGGGTATTATTTTAGTGTTATATCTGTAGACCCTAATGATGTAAATAAAATTTATTTGTCAGGCGTGCCTATTATAAAATCAAATGATGGCGGTATAACTTTTACTTCCATTAGTGAAGATAACGTTCATGCGGATCATCACGTCGTTTGGGTTAACCCAAATAAATCAGGGCATTTAATTAATGGAAATGATGGTGGTTTGAATATTTCTTATGATGATGGAGCACATTGGTTCAAGGGGAATTCTCACGGCGTAAGTCAGTTTTATGCCGTAAATGTAGATGAGCAGGAGCCCTATAATATCTACGGAGGAATGCAGGATAATGGTGTTTGGGTTGGGCCAAGTAATTATAAGTTTTCATCGGAATGGTATCAAACTGGAAAATATCCGTACGAAAATTTGATTGGTGGAGACGGTATGCAAATACAAATTGATAAAAGAAATCCAAATATTGTTTTTACAGGATTTCAATTTGGAAATTATTACAGAATTGATCGTGCAAATAATAAACGAGATTATATTTCGCCAGTACAGAAAAAAGGCGAAAAACCTTTTAGATACAATTGGCAAACACCTATTTTATTGTCTTCACACAATCAAGAAATTTTGTATATGGGATCTAATTTCTTGCATCGTTCCATGAATCAAGGACAAACTTGGACGGCTATTTCGCCTGATTTGACGCAAGGAGCAAAGGAAGGAAATGTTGCCTTTGGGACAATAGCAGCTATAAGCGAAAGCCCATTACAGTTTGGTTTGCTTTACACCGGGAGTGATGATGGATTGGTTCATGTTTCGAAAGATGGTGGTGCAACTTGGAATATAATTTCAGGAAATTTGCCTCAAAACAGATGGATTTCGAGAGTTGTGGCTTCTGCACACAAGAAAGAAAGAGTCTATGTAACATTAAACGGATATAGAAACGATGATTTTACAACTTACGTTTATATGTCGGATGATTTTGGTCAAACATGGATAAATATCGCTACTAATTTACCTACAAGCCCCGTGAATGTTCTTGTAGAAGACAATGTCAATGAGGATGTTTTATATCTCGGGACAGACAATGGGGTGTACGTTTCGTTGAATAAAGGATCTCTTTGGAATGATTTTTCTAACGGTATTCCAAATGTAGCTGTCCATGATTTAGTAATCCAAAAGAAGGCTAAAGATTTAGTAGTGGGGACTCATGGTCGTTCCATTTATAAAGTGAATCTAGAGCCAGTGCAACAATTGAATGAAAAAGTCTTGGCAGAAAATCTTCATGTTTTTGAAATTAAAAAGATAAAAAAATCGAAAGAATGGGGTAATAATTGGAGTTCTTGGGCTAAAGCTGCTGAGCCAAAAGCGGAGATTTGGTTTTATTCAGATTCTGATGCAGAAGTAGTGATTCAAGTTGAAAATAGCTTGAAAGAAGTTGTTTTTTCTCAAAAAATAAAAGCTGTAAAGGGATTAAATAATCTTGCTTATGATCTTTCGATTGCTAAATCAAAAGCAGATAATTGGAAAAAGAAAGACAAAAAGCTAAAATTGGAAGAATCCAAGAATGGCAAATATTACCTTCCAATTTCAATCAATAAAATCAGTATTCAAAAGGGAAAAGAAAACGTTTTTACCAATCTTGAAATTATAGAATCAAAGTAAATAGTTTTTATTTTGTAAAAATAAAAAACACGATTCCAACTGAAATCGTGTTTTTTTTATGTACTTTATTGTTTTTTAAAACTGTGCAGTTTCTGTAGAATCTTTCATGGCAGTTGTAGAAGACTTTCCAATTGTAACGGTATTTTGTACCGCATCAAAATAAGAAGTACCTACGAAACCTTGATGTTTTACCGCTTTGAAACCGTGTTTTTGCAATGCAAATTCTCTTTCTTGTAATTCAGAATATCCTGCCATTCCTCTTTCTTTGTAGGCTTTAGACAATTCGAACATACTGGTGTTCAATGCGTGGAATCCAGCTAATGTGATAAATTGAAATTTGTATCCCATTGCAGCAAGATCTTCTCTGAACGTTTCCATTTCAGCAACTGATAATTTTGCAGCCCAATTGAAAGATGGTGAACAATTGTACGCTAACATTTTTCCTGGAAATTTCGCATGAATTCCTTCAGCAAATTTCCTTGCGTAATCAAGGTCTGGATTACTAGTTTCCATCCAGATTAAATCCGCATAAGGAGCATAACTCAATCCTCTGTCAATTCCTTGCTCTACACCACAATTTACATAGAAAAAACCTTCTCCAGTTTTTTTACCTGTGATGAATTTAGCATCTCTTGGGTCAATATCACTAGTTAATAAGTTGGCTGCATCTGCATCTGTACGAGCAACAACAATTGTTGGCGTTCCCATAACGTCAGCTGCTAAACGAGCTGCTATCAATTTGTTGATGGCTTCTTGAGTAGGAACCAATACCTTCCCGCCTAAGTGACCACATTTTTTGGCAGAGCTTAATTGATCTTCAAAGTGAACTCCAGCAGCACCAGCTTCAATCATTGCTTTCATTAATTCAAAAGCATTAAGGTTTCCACCAAAACCAGCTTCGGCATCCGCAACGATAGGAACTAAATATTGTTTTTTGTCTGTAGTTCCGTTAACCACTTGTATTTGATCTGCTCTTAGCAGGGCATTATTAATTCGTTTTACTACTAGCGGAACGCTGTTAGCAGGATATAAAGATTGGTCAGGATACATTTCGCCAGCTACGTTTGCATCAGCAGCAACCTGCCATCCGCTTAAATAAATAGCATCCAATCCCGCTTCTACTTCTTGAATAGCTTGATTTCCGGTAAGCGCGCCAAGACCTGCTACAAAATCCTGAGTGTTTAGCTTGTTCCATAAATTATTGGCTCCAATTCTGGCAACACTGTGTTCTATTTGATAAGAACCTTGCAGCTTTACCACTTCTTCAGCGGAGTATGGTCGCTCAATGCCATTCCATCTTGGGTTCGTAAGCCAGTCGGTAACTAATTCTTGAATTCTTGTTTCTGTATTTTTCATGTTTATTTTTTTATTAATAGGTGTTGTAGAGTGCTATTTTTAGAATTGATTTTTACAAGTATTTATATCCTGGGATAGTCAAAAATTCGATAAAATTGTCGTTGACCACTAGAATATCTAATAATTGTTCGGCGAGTCTGTATTTTTGTTTTTCATGATTTTCGTCTCCAACGAGCTTTCTTAATTTTTCAAATTCTTCCAAAGCTAGTCGGTGATAGTATTTTTCACTCAATACTTTTTGGTTGTCCAAAATCACTTCGTTCTGAAGCCATTGCCACAATTGTGATCTCGAAATCTCTGCGGTTGCGGCATCTTCCATTAAATTATGTAATGCGGCAGCGCCTTGTCCGTTGAGCCATGAAGCGATATATAAAACAGAAATACTGATGTTTTTTCGAACGCCTTCCTCAGTAATTGTTCCTTTTGGATTTTCCAGTAAATCACTTTCAGTAACGTGTACGTCTTCTCTTTTTACATGAATCTGATTTTTGGTCGGCATGTATTTATCAAATACTGTCATGGCAAGCGAAACCAAATCCGGATGTGCAACCCAAGTTCCGTCATGTCCATTTTTTGCCTCGCGTTCTTTGTCGGCAATTACTTTGTCGAAAGCAATTTTATTGGCTTCTTCATTGTTTTTTATCGGAATTTGGGCGGCCATTCCACCTATTGCATGGATGTTTCGTTTGTGGCATCTTTGAATAACTAATTGGGAATACGCACTCATAAATGGCGCAGTCATTGTTACCTGATCTCTGTTTGGAACGATGAAAGCTTTGTTTTTTCTTAATTTTTTAATGTATGAAAAAATGTAATCCCATCTTCCGCAGTTAAGGCCTACAATATGATCTTTTAATTCAAAAATTATTTCGTCTAATTGAAAACTGGCGGTTATTGTTTCGATTAAAACCGTTGCTTTGAAAGTTCCTTTTTTTACACCCAAATATTCCTGCGTGAATTCGAAAACTTCATTCCACCATCTAGCTTCTAAATAATGTTCTAATTTTGGGATGTAAAAATAGGGCGCTGTTCCATCCTCAATAAGTTGCTTGTAATTATGAAAAGCATACAAGCCAAAGTCAATTAGTGAACCAGAAGCTTGCTGATCATCAATCAAAAGATGTTTTTCTGGTAGATGCAATCCTCTTGGTCTTACTATCAGTACGGCAGTTGTGTCGTTCAGTCTGTATTTTTTATTTTTTATGGTGTCTTCCAGAGTAATGGTTTTGTTTACCGCATCTTTCAGGTTTTGTTGGCCAGTCATCAAGTTGCTCCAAGTTGGGGAGGTGCTGTCTTCAAAATCAGCCATAAAAGTTTTTGCTCCTGAATTCAATGCGTTGATAACCATTTTTCGGTCTACTGGCCCCGTTATTTCAACTCTACGATCTAATAAATCGTCAGGAGTTGTGGCGGCTTCCCAGTTACTCTCTCTAATGTTTTTTGTTTCAGTAGGAAAAGTGGGTAATGCGCCTTGATTAAATAAAACTTGTTGCTTTTTCCGTTCCTCTAAAAGCGCTAGTCTTTTTTCGTTGAAATTTTCGTGAAGGACAGACAGAAAAGCCATTGCTTCGTCAGTTAAGATTTCTGGGTAGTGTTCGGTGGTTTTTTCTGTTAATTTTAACAAATAGCTTGAGTTTATTTCCTTTGTTTCCATTTTTTAATGTATTTAATTTAACGATAATGAATATTTACTAATAATTTTTGATTGTGCGACATTGCAATAGTACAAAAAGTTTTTTACAAAACAAGCGAACGTACGCTAAAAATGAAAAATATTTTTTCCGCACTAAATTTTTTTGTTTACCTTTGAAATATGAATATAGAAAAGGATTATATCAAGTTAATTTTTGGACTGAAACTGAAGCAGGCTCGCACCAACAAGAATTTGTCGTTATTTGGATTGGCCAAAATCACTGAGCTGTCAAAATCGTATTTGAATGAGATTGAAAAAGGGAAAAAATATCCTAAAACGGATAAAATCATTCTTCTAGCTGATAAATTAGAAGTTTCCTATGACAGTATGGTTTCTTTAAAACTAGATAACAATTTGGCACCTATTGGTGAAATTTTAAAATCAGGTATTCTAAAAGAGATCCCTTTAGACGTCTTCGGTATTCAAGAAAATGACCTTATTGATATTATTGCTAATGCTCCTGCAAAAGTGAATGCGTTTATAAGTACAATAATTGAAATTGCGCAACATTATAATTTGACACGAGAAAGTTTCTTTCTAGCTGCATTGCGATCTTATCAAGAAGCACACAATAATTATTTTGAGGACTTGGAAAAAAAGGTGTTGGACTTCTCGAAGGCATTTCATGTGAATATGAACACCAAAATTTCTGTCGATGAATTAAAGGCGATATTGATAGAGGAGTATGGATATACGATTAAAGAACTTATTTTTTCTGAACAAGAACAATTGGGCGATTTGAGGTCGATTTTTGTACCAAAAAGTAAAACATTACTCCTTTCTTTAGACATTGATGAAGCTCAAAAAGCGTTTATTTTGGCAAAAGAAATTGCATATAATTACCTTGAAATTAAGGAAAGGTTATACACTTTTAGTTGGATTAAATTTGATAATTTTGATCAGGTTTTAAACAATTTTTACGCCTCCTATTTTGCGGGAGCCTTGCTCATCCCAAGGCAGTTATTGATTGACAAACTGGATGTATTTTTGTCAAAAACAGACCCCAAGACAGAGGAAATGATTGAGCTTATGGGTGCGTTTAATGCGTCGCCGGAATCGTTCTATCAAAGACTAACGAATATTTTACCAAAAGATTTTCAGCTAAAAAACCTTTTCTTTCTTCGATTGTCACATCAGATCGGTTCAGATACGTATCAAATAAAAAAAGAACTGCATATAACGAATCAACAGGAGCCACATGCGAACGAAATGAATGAGCATTATTGTAGAAGATGGGTTTCTGTAAAAACAATTGTCGAAGCAATAAAGCAAAATAAAACACATTGTTTCAGCGCTCAGATTTCTCGTTATGATAACAGCAGCAATGAATATCTTGTCTTTTCTTCGGCTACTGAAGATCCTTTCAAAAAAGATTGTCTGAGAAGTATTTCTGTGGGAATACTGATTACGCCTAGCATGAAGAAGAAATTTAAATTCATGGAAAATCAAACCATTCCCAAACAACTCGTAGGAGTTACCTGTGAAACTTGTGCCGTCAAAAATTGTTTAGAAAGAGCATCTCCGCCAATTCAATTAGAGCAGAAAACTCGAAATGAAAATACCGATTTAATTGTACAGCAATACATGGAAAAATTCAGTTAGTTGAATTTTGTCTTTACGTTAAAAAAAACCGAGGGATTTCACAATTGAAATCCCTCGGTTTTTTTTCGTGGAGAGGCAAGCAGAATCTACCCAAAACGACAACATCTTGAGGTATGTCCAACAATGTCATTTTAATTAAACCAATCCTTTTTATCAGCTTATGAGTTCGATATTTACGGCTTTCGCCAAAATTTTAATAGTAAATATGCTTTGACAACCTCAAAAAAACCAGCGTTAATTCCGGTTTTCATGTTGTGTGTTTCCAAAGGTTAAAGTAGCTTTTTGTGATTTAACAGTATTTTTTTTAGCGTTATAAAGTCATGATCTTTTGTGGTTTTAGGGATTTAAAATTTAATAGAGGTCAAAATTATTGATATCATAATTATAATATAAATATTTGACAATAATGAATTCAATTTATGTGGTTAAAGTTCTTTTTTTTAACTTATGTGTCGGGTGTTTAGTGATTTAAGCGTTGTTTTCGAGTGAATTGCTATAAGGTTTTTTAACACTTTAAAATGATTCTAAATTGCAGCGAAAAGGTTGTAGTTCATTACTATTTCCTTTATTTTTGTGTGATTTTTAAATTAATTCACACAAATTCTTATGGCAAAATCTGCATTATTGAAATCGTCAATAGCAAAAAAAGTAGCTATGGCGCTTTCAGGTATTTTTTTGATGGTGTTTCTAGCACAGCATTTTTTTATTAACATGACTTCGGTCTTTAGTCCTGATACTTTTAATTCCATTTCTCATTTTATGGGAAATAATCCACTGGTTCAGTATGTGATTCAGCCCATTTTAATTTTTGGTGTTGTTTTTCACTTTATTATGGGTTTCGTTTTAGAAATCAAAAATAAAAGCGCTAGACCTATTCCTTATGCAAAAAATAACGGAGCTGCGAATTCGTCTTGGCCTTCAAGAAACATGATTTATTCGGGAGTAGTAATTTTAGCATTTTTAGGATTACATTCGTATGATTTTTGGCTTCCGGAGATGGTTTACAAATACGTCGAAGCTAATCCCCTAAACGAAACTAGGTATTTTCATGAGCTAGTTGTAAAATTTGAAAGCCCAGTTCGTACTGCTTTATACAGTATATCATTTTTATTGTTGGCATTGCACTTGTGGCATGGTTTCAATTCTTCAATGCAATCGGTTGGATTCAATAATAAATATTCAAAATCTTTGCATACATTAGGATATGCTTTTGCAATTGTTATTCCTTTTGGTTTCATTTTCATTGCATTATTTCATCATTTTAATCATTAATATTAAATTATAAATGGCATTAGATTCAAAAATTCCTAGCGGTCCAATTTCGGACAAATGGACAGACTATAAAGATCATATTAATTTAGTAAACCCTGCGAATAAACGTAATTTAGATATTATTGTTGTTGGTACAGGACTTGCTGGAGGTTCTGCTGCTGCAACTTTAGCAGAATTAGGATATAACGTAAAAGCTTTTTGTTTTCAGGATTCACCTCGTCGTGCGCACTCTATTGCAGCACAAGGCGGAATCAACGCAGCAAAAAATTACAAAGGAGATGGAGATTCCATATTCCGTTTGTTTTATGATACCGTAAAAGGAGGAGATTACCGTGCACGTGAAGCTAACGTACACCGTTTAGCTGAAGTTTCTAACAATATTATTGATCAATGTGTGGCTCAAGGAGTACCATTAGCTCGTGAATATGGGGGATTATTAGACAACCGTTCTTTTGGTGGTGCCTTAGTTTCTCGTACATTTTATGCACAAGGACAAACAGGACAACAATTATTATTAGGAGCTTATTCTGCAATGAACCGTCAAATCGGTCGTGGAAAAATACAAATGCACAACCGTCACGAAATGCTAGATTTAGTAATCATAAACGGAAAAGCAAGAGGGATTATCGCTCGTAACTTGATTACTGGTGAAATCGAAAGGCATTCTGCTCACGCAGTTGTAATTGCTTCTGGAGGATACGGAAACGTTTTCTTTTTGTCAACAAATGCAATGGGTTCTAATGCTACTGCAGCATGGAAAATCCACAAAAAAGGAGCATTCTTCGCTAATCCTTGTTACACACAAATTCACCCAACATGTATCCCAGTTTCTGGAGAGCACCAATCAAAATTAACTTTGATGTCTGAATCTTTACGTAATGACGGACGTATTTGGGTTCCTGCAAAAATCGAAGATGCTGTAGCTATTCGTGAAGGAAAGAAAAAAGCTAAAGATTTAACTGAGGCAGAAAGAGATTACTATTTAGAAAGAAGATACCCAGCATTTGGTAATTTAGTTCCTAGAGACGTTGCTTCTCGCGCGGCTAAAGAAAGATGTGATGCCGGTTTTGGAGTAAATAAAACAGGTGAAGCCGTTTATTTAGATTTTGCAGCAGCAATTCAACGTTATGGAAAAGAGCAAACCTATGTAAAAGGACTTGATTCTAATGATGCAGCACTTGTTACTAAATTAGGGACTGAAGTTGTTAAAAGTAAATACGGGAACTTGTTCCAAATGTATTATAAAATTGTAGATGAAGATCCATACACTTCGCCAATGATGATTTATCCAGCGGTGCATTACACCATGGGTGGAACTTGGGTTGATTATAACTTAATGACTACAATTCCAGGATGTTTCTCTATTGGTGAATCAAACTTCTCAGATCACGGAGCTAACCGTTTAGGAGCTTCGGCTTTGATGCAAGGTTTGGCTGATGGATATTTTGTATTGCCTTACACAATAGGTGATTATTTATCTCCAGATATCAAAATGGGAACAATCTCTACAGATTTGCCTGAGTTTCAAGCTGCTGAAAAAGGAGTGAAAGACCAAATTGAAAAATTCATGAACAATAACGGAACACATTCTGTTGACTATTTTCACAAGAAATTAGGAAAAATTATGTGGGACAAAGTAGGTATGGCTCGTAATGCTAAAGGTCTTAACGAAGCAATTGTAGAAATTGCAGCTTTACGTGAAGAGTTTTATAAAGATGTTAGAGTTCCAGGAACTGACAAAGGATTCAATCAAGAATTAGAAAAAGCGACACGTGTTGCTGATTTCCTTGAGCTAGGAGAATTGTTTGCTAAAGATGCCTTACACCGTAACGAATCTTGTGGAGGTCACTTCCGTGAAGAATACCAAACACCTGAAGGAGAAGCACAACGTGATGACGAAAACTTTGCATACGTTGCAGCATGGGAATACAAAGGAAAACCAAGTGATGCTGTTTTACATAAAGAAGCTTTGGTATTTGACGCGGTTAAACTAGTTCAAAGAAATTACAAATAGCAATTAGTCCAAAGACTAAAGTGATAAAGTCAAATGGCTCCTTGTCAAATGACTTTCGACTTTCGACTTTATGACTTTCAAACTAAAACAGTATGAAACTTACATTAAAAATATGGCGTCAGAAAAACGCCCAAGATAAAGGAGCAATGGTTGATTATAAAATCGACGGAATTGAGCCAGATATGTCATTCCTTGAAATGCTAGACGTTTTCAATGAAGATTTAATTAACAAAGGTGGCGAGCCAGTCGCATTTGATCACGATTGTCGCGAAGGAATTTGCGGAATGTGTTCTTTGTATATCAACGGTGAGGCACACGGGCCAGATAGAGGAGTAACTACTTGTCAATTGCACATGCGTATGTTCAAGGACGGCGATACCATTACAATCGAGCCTTTCCGTGCAGCTGCTTTTCCAGTTGTAAAAGATTTAGTTGTTGACCGTAGTTCTTTTGATAGAATCCAACATGCAGGAGGATTTATATCTGTAAATACTTCTGGAAATACTATCGATGCGAATACAATTCCAATTAACAAAGATGACGTTGATGAAGCATTTGATGCTGCTGCTTGTATTGGTTGCGGAGCTTGTGTTGCTACTTGTAAAAACTCATCGGCAATGTTATTTGTTGCTGCAAAAGTATCTCAATATGCGTTATTGCCACAAGGAAAAATTGAAGCAGTTGATCGTGTATTGAACATGGTTCACCAGATGGATGCCGAAGGTTTTGGTAACTGTACCAACACCGGAGCTTGTGAAGTAGAATGTCCTAAAGGAATTTCTCTAGAAAACATTGCTCGTATGAACAGAGAATACCTATCAGCAAGTTTGAAAGGATAATACCAATGGGTTTTTGTTAGTTCGAGCGCAGTCGATAACAAGTAAAGAACTAAATAATTTAAAAAACGCATTCAATGTCAAAATTGAATGCGTTTTTTTTATATAAATAAACGTTAGATTTTACAAATCGTTTAGTCTTTCCATCCCCAAGGAGCCGAAGGTGTTGGAACTGTTTTTGTTAAATCAAATTTTACCGTAAACAATCGGTCTGAACCGATACGTCTTAAATTGTAAGTGAATGATGTTTCGTCTAGAGTTATCCACCATACATTTGCAGCAGCATTTGGAATTAAATCACAGGTTTGCTGATCTGCTGGGAAAAACTGCAGTGCTGCCGAACCAGAATTTGAGGTTGTTCCGCCATATTGTGTAACCTTGTCTTCAGAACCATCTTCATGGCGGTGGTCGTGTTTCAATTGGATACGATCATTTTTGTATGTAAATACCCAAGTTCGCGATTTATCATCTCCTACAAAAAACGGAATTCGAATCGTATTTTCATCACAATTGCGAACGTGCATCACTAGCTTTTTATCTCGAAAAGTATCATTGGCTGCGCCTTCTTTTACTTCTCCTTCAAAGGATTTGCCACATTGTTTTTGTAAGTTTTCCCAAAATTGTTTGGCTCCTGATTTTTCTTGACCAAAAATCAAAACTGAAAATAGCATTGTGCAAAGGAATAGTGTCTTTTTCATAAAGTTATTTTTTTTTGCTAATATAATGAACTTAGTCTATTGTGATATTTCTTATTTTTATAAAAAATAAAATCATGCAAGTTATACTGATACAGGCTCCTTTAATCTGGGAAAATCCAGAAGCAAACAGAGCCTATTTGGAAGAAAAAATCAATGCAATTGTCGAGGAAGTTAATTTAATTGTACTTCCTGAAATGTTTACCTCTGGTTTTACGATGAATCCAAGTGCTGTTGCTGAAACTATGAGTGGCAAAACGGTAACTTGGCTTAAAGCATTGGCAAAAGCCAGAAAATGTGCCATCACGGGAAGTTTAGTGATAAAGGAAAACCAAAATTTTCACAATAGATTGGTATTTGTATTTCCGTCCGGTGAGATGGAGTATTATGACAAAAGGCATTTGTTTACTTTGGCTGGCGAAGAAAAAGTGTATGCAAGTGGAGGCCAAAAAATAATGGTGAACTACTTAGGGTGGAAAATTTGTCCCTTGATTTGTTACGATTTGCGATTCCCTGCTTTTTCCAGAAATTTAGAGGAATATGACTTGTTGATTTATGTGGCAAGTTGGCCAAAAATCAGAACCCATGCTTGGGATGCTTTGTTGAAAGCTCGGGCAATCGAAAACATGAGTTATGTAATTGGTGTCAATAGAATTGGCGCTGATGCGAATGGACACGAATACATTGGCCACTCACAAGCGGTCGATTTTCTTGGTGATTATATCTTGGAGCCAGAAGAATCGGAAGGGTCTTTTCTAGTGGTGTTAAACAAGGGAAAAATGCTGGAAACCCGACGAAAATTAGGTTTCTTAAACGACAGAGATTCTTTTGAAATAAAATAAAGATAGTTCTAGTTTTTCTTGTCCGTTTTCTTTTTAGGTTCGGGAGTGTAGGGAAGGCTCAAATCAAAAACTTGATTGACATCCCAATTAGCGCGAACATCGATTTCCTTGGAAAAATAAATCACCTCCTCCGCCTGGCGCTTTTCTAAATAGTTCCCAGAATCCCATTCTTTGTTTTTATTGGCGTCATAAATAGCACGTAATGTATAAAGCGCAGGCTCTATCAAATTAAATTCTATTGTGGTCTTTTTTTCTGTGTATTCAGCAGTCAAAACATCGCCTTTTGTATTCGTGAGCTCTATGATGACCGGGAATTGTTTTACATTTTCTAATGCCACGGTGAGATTCCCGTAATCGGAGGTGCTTCTTGTATTTAATTTATAGGTCAACGTATCATTTGATTTTTCGTAAAAATCAGTTAATGCTCCGGGTAAAATTTCAAAACTATAATTTTCTAAAGGTTCCTTTTTGAAGTCAAAATACAATTTCTGATTAAATTCATCGTATTCAGTTGTAAAAGGTACTTTGGCTTTTGCATTGTTGATGATGTTTATTTTAGAATTGGCAATGCGGATTAATGGAGTTGAGCTCTCTAATGTAAAACGCTCTCTGAACTTTAAGTTGCCGGTTTGTATGGCAGAGATACTCAAAGTGTCTTTTTTCTGGTCTTTTATTTTAAAGGTGAAATTGGCTTCGTATTTGTCTTTGGCTACAGCCAAAGTAAGCGAATCTACTTTAATAGGTTTATACCAGACTTGGAGGGAATCCTTTTTTGGAAATTTAGTAATGATATTGGACAGGACTTCAGTGTTGTTTTTCAAGATTAACTTTGGTAGGGTAGCAACTGAATTGACAACGCCTTCGTACCCCATGAACAATCTGTTTCCAGATGCTTGGCTTGGTTTGAAAGCTTTAAAAGGAAGTGACTCCTTGAATAATTCCAACTCGTAAATGGTATCGTTTGGAATAGTAATAAATTCCTTGCTGAATCCAATTTTATCTGTTTTTGGATTGTATTTGTTGTTGCTGTTGTAGTCTTTCATCGCAACAAGAAGGTATTTTCCGGCTTTTAAATTCTCAAGACGAAATGTCTTCAGGCTATCTAATGTGTTTGTCACATATCTTGGATTGTTATTATAAACAACTGAATCTTTGAAATTATCATTTACATCATAAAGCATGACCGAAACGAAGGATTCTACTTCTTTATCATAAGCGCTTTTTATAGTTCCGCCAAGGCTTAAAGAATCAATATAATCGCCAGTAGAAAACACATACTTGAATTGATTTAACGGATTTCCCTCATTATTATCAGCGATGCTTTGGCCAAAATTAAAGCTGTACGTGGTGTTGGGTTGTAGCGTGTCTTTAATTTTTATTGTAATGGTTTTGGTTGGCGTGGTTGGTAAAATTGACGGTTCGTATTTCATTGGTGGTGAAATAATCAATTGTTTGTTCAGGTTTTTTAATTTAATATTTTCATCAAATACTAATTTAATCTCGTTTCCTTTGAAGTTCTTGCTGAAATTTTTCGGAAAGCTTACTTTCATAACAGGAGCGATGGTGTCTTTCGAGCCGCCGGTAATGGAGCCTCTTTTGGCACATCCAACAACAATAAAAAGGAATAAAAAGAAGGTGTATTTTAAATTGTTTTTCAACATATCAAATCATAATTAGAATTTACAAAATAACAATTATAATTCATGCAATCGAAATTTTTTATAGAATTATTATGAGCGATTTAATTTGGCTTAGTTTTTTAAAATGGATCTCTTTTTTTGTTTTTAATGTTTAATTTTACGTCAAATAAGTTTTGCAGGGGTTAGTGTTCTGCTTGAATTTAAAGCCAACGTTGAATTTTATAGAATAGATAATGAGAAAAATAGAACATATTGGGATTGCCGTCAAAGATTTAGAAGTATCAAATTTAGTTTTTGAAAAACTCTTTGGCGCTCCAGCATATAAGTTTGAAGTGGTAGAATCCGAAGGGGTATCAACTTCTTTTTTTAGGAATGGACCTAATAAAATAGAGCTTCTTGCCGCAACTAATCCAGAAAGTCCTATTGCTAAGTTTTTAGAAAAAAAGGGAGAGGGAATACATCACATCGCGTTTGATGTTGAAGATATTGTTGCGGAAATAGCCCGCTTGAAAAAGGAAGGATTTGTAGTTTTGAATGAAATTCCAAAAAAAGGTGCTGATAATAAGTTGGTTGCATTTTTACATCCCAAAAGCACTAATGGCGTTTTGATTGAATTGTGTCAGGAGATAAAATAATTTGATTTCAGTTGGGTAGGTAGTATTCTAATATTCAGTTGGTTTCTGTTTGAGATAAGTTAATAATGGAACAATATTAAAATCTAAGGCCAAAATATTTGGAGAAAATGAAAAATAGTGGTAATATTGCACACTCTTAACCGGTCCTATAGCTCAGCTGGTTAGAGCACCTGACTCATAATCAGGTGGTCCCTGGTTCGAGCCCAGGTGGGACCACAAAAAACCCCTCATATCGACTGATATTGAGGGGTTTATTTTTTTTAGGGGAGTGAATAGGGGAGTGTAAAATAATTTTATTGTTGTTTTGAAATCAATTCATGATTGTTTTTTACAAAACTTGTAACAGTTAAGCGATGTACACCTAGTATCCTACCGATAGCACTATATGAAACGCGTTTATCTAATAGATCTTTT
>JAGOJA010000138.1 GCA_017995345.1 Flavobacterium sp. | reverse complement strand
TACTTTAATGTATCGTTATAATTTATAATGATTCATAAGCATTTTTTCATACACTTTATCTGGTAAAATTCGCTTCAAGGCAATTGATAATTTCTGCATAAAAACACCTACCTTATAATGTATTTTAGGATTAGGATTTTGTATGATTTTATAAACTGCTTCCGCCATTTCGTTAGGATTACTACCTCCATCTACATGTTCATCCATTGTTCGTAACGATTCACCGTAAGAAACTTCATAAGCAGAACCTTTGATAACTGGCGCATGATAACGACCGGAAGCGATATTAGTAGCAAAATCTCCTGGTGCAACATTAGTAATGTGGATGCCAAATGACTTTACTTCCATTCGCAAGGCTTCCGTTATCAATTCTAAAGCCCCTTTGGAAGCAGAATATATACTGCGATAAGGCAAACCCATATAACCCGCTATAGAAGTAACATTGATAATTAATCCTGATTTTTGTTCCCGCATTTGTGGCAAAACGGCTTTCATCACTTCAATAGGACCAAAAAAGTTGGTATCGAAGTTGTTTTTCATTTCCTCCATTGGAATTTCTTCCAAAGGCCCCGTAATCCCAACACCCGCATTATTAATAACAATATCCAGTCTTCCGGAAGCCGCAATCACTTTGGCTACAGCCGCATGAATCGAATCAGCATCCCGAACATCTAAAGCAACCAAAGGAAAGACCGAATTCAAAACTCTTTCCGGATTTCTGCTGGTTCCGTAAACAACAAAACCTCTTTGATGCAAAAACTCCCCTATAGATTTCCCTATTCCTGATGAACCTCCTGTTATTAGAACTACTTTATTCATGATTATGGTGTTTGTGATACGAAAGGTCCAAAAATAAAAAAATCCTCCCGAAGGAAGACTATTTTTTGAAATAAATAAAAAATGGCAAGCGACCTACATCGCACCGCTCAACCACGTACCCTTGCTATGTTCCCATCCTGGGGGAGTCTGCAGGAGCTGGTCGTGTAGGACTTGCCAGTGCAAATGTACAACACTTTTTATATTTTTGCAATACCTTTGTACCTATAAAATATCATTGTATATTGGTCTATCAAAAATTCAAACTATGAAAAATTATAACTTCCTATCTATCATTTTATTAGGAATTACGTTAGCAAGTTGTGGTGATACAAAAAAAGGCGAAAATTCTATATTTAGCATCGATAATAGTGCTTTCAAGGCACAATATCAACCTCAAGAGTCGTTACAATTGGCTGTTTTAAACCCAAAAGACAAAGTTGTAGACAGTATTATCTACTATGTAAATGGCACAAAAGTAGCATCAAGAAAAGGTCTTGATAAACTAACCTTTGAATTAAAAGACCAAAAATTAGGGTACCAAGACTTGAAAGCTCTAGTTTATTATGAAGGTCAAAACGCTGAGGCTACCACTAGAGTAGAACTAGTTTCTGATATTCAGCCAAAATTATTGAAATATACAATTGTCAAAACGTATCCTCACGATATTCAAGCCTACACGCAAGGATTAGAATTTTACCGCGATACGCTTTACGAAGGAACTGGAAATGGAAGCGGTCCTTCCGGTAAAAAGGGAATTTCAAGTTTAAGAAAAACGGATTACAAAACCGGAAAAGTGTTTAAAAAAGTAGAATTGGCCGATCAATATTTTGGTGAAGGAATAACAATCCTAAATAATAAAGTATACCAACTGACTTGGCAAAACAATGAAGGCTATGTATATAATGCAGATACTTTCAAAAAAGAAAAAACTTTCACGTATTTTAAACCAATGGAAGGTTGGGGATTGACTAATGACGGAACCTATTTATACCAATCTGATGGAACCGAAAAAATTTGGAAAATAGACCCAAAGACGCTAAAAGAAGTAGACTATATTAATGTATATTCTTTTGAAACAAAAATAAAAGCTGTCAATGAATTGGAATGGATTGACGGTAAAATTTATGGAAATGTGTACCAGAAAGATGCTATTGCGATTATTAATCCAAAAACAGGAGCCGTTGAAGCAATTATCGACCTTTCGGATTTAAAGAAAAAAATAACCCAATTGCCAGATACAGATGTTCTTAACGGAATTGCCTATAACCCAAAAACAAAAACCATTTTTGTAACTGGAAAAAACTGGGACAAAATGTTTGAAATCAAAGTTTCAGAGTAAATTTTATAAAAAATGACAACGCTACTTATCAATATCAAAGAATTGCTTCAGGTACGAGAAACAGCTCTTGCCAAAGTTTCTGGAGCTGAAATGGCCATCCTTCCTACCATTAAAAATGCCTTTTTGCTAATTAAAGATAACTTGATTGCTGATTTTGGGACAATGGATAATGTACCAAAAATTGCTACTGATAAAATAATAGATGCAACAGGAAAGATCGTTTTACCTTCATGGTGTGACAGTCACACGCACATTGTGTATGCTGGCAACCGCGAACAGGAATTCGTAGATAGAATCAATGGTTTGACGTATGAAGAAATCGCCAATCGTGGTGGGGGAATATTAAACTCGGCAAAAAAACTCAATGAAACTTCTGAAGAAGAAATCTACGAGCAATCTAAACTGCGTCTTGAAGAAGTAATACATTTAGGAACGGGAGCGGTCGAAATAAAATCAGGATACGGGCTAACTGTTGAAGGAGAACTTAAAATGCTTCGTATTATTAAAAAACTAGCTGAAAATTATCCGATTACCATAAAAGCAACTTTTCTTGGCGCTCACGCTTTTCCAATAGAATACAAAGACAATCATCAAGGTTATATTGATTTAATGATTAACAAAATGCTTCCCGAAATTGCCAAAAATAAACTTGCTGATTATGTTGATGTTTTTTGTGAAACGGGCTATTTTACGGTTGCTCAAACCGAACAAATTATGGAAGCCGGAATTAAACTTGGCTTAAAGCCAAAAATCCATGTGAATCAGTTTAACTCTATTGGAGGAATTCAGGCTGGAATAAAATACAATGCGCTTTCCGTAGATCATCTAGAAGTAATGAAACCGGAAGATATTGAAGCTTTGAAAAACACCGAAACAATGCCTGTTGCGTTGCCTTCTTGTTCTTATTTTTTAAGTATTCCATATACACCAGCACGAGAAATAATAACAGCCGGACTTGCTCTCGCCCTTGCAACCGATTACAATCCGGGCTCTACTCCATCTGGAAATATGAATTTTGTAGTAGCAACGGCCTGCATCAAAATGAAAATGACTCCCCAAGAAGCCATAAATGCTGCTACAATAAATGGAGCTTATGCCATGGGAATTTCTGAAACCCACGGAAGCATTACTGCTGGCAAAAAAGCAAATCTAATTATCACAAAACCTATTCCCTCCTATTATCAACTGCCCTACGCTTTTGGTAGCAATCTCATTGATAATGTGATTATTGAAGGTGAGATTATTTCATAAAAAAAGAGGAACGAAACGTTCCTCTTTTTTTATTCCATTACAGAAATTGATTATCTCAAGACAAAACTTGTTTTTGAAACTAAAACATCTTTATCAAAAATGTTAATAAAATATGTTCCTTTAGCAAAATCTTTTCCTTTTAAATCTTCAGATACTTGAATCGTTTTGTTTTCATAATTAACATTAGTTAAAAAACTATAAGTCAATATATTATCCCCAAAATTTTCCGTTTTTTTATCCCCCAAAACATTATTTTTACTGTCAATAACTTGAACAAAATATGTTTTTTCGCCAGATTTAGCAATTTGATTTTCAGCAACTGTAAAACTAACTCTAAGAACATCAGCTCTGCTAGCTTTGTCAGTTTCTATTTGCTTACCAGAGCTTCTCAATTTAAAAGCTGAACCTCTTGTGTTCAAAACTGTTAATTTTGAACCTATTTCAACTGCTTTAGCTAATTCTTCGTTTTGGCCTACTAATGCTTCATTGTACTTTTTAGATTCTCCTAACACTACTGCAGTACTATCACGTTGGGTAGTTAAAGTTGTGTTTTGTTTTTTCAATCCTTCATTTTCTGCCATTAAAACTTTCATATTTCCTTGTAAAGCAATGAATTGCGCTCTATACCTAGACATTGAAGCAACATCTCCTTTAGATTTCTTTAAATCAGACATTAAGTTTACCACTTTGTCTCTTTCTTGAATTAATTCATCAGACATAGATGTGTTTTCTGCAATGGCAGCATCATAAGTCGATTTTAATTCCTCCAAATCTTTCATAACCGACTCCTTTTCGGTCAATGTTGCTTTCAATTCTGTTTGTACAACATCAGCATCAGAAGTCATTTTAAAAATATAAACTAAACTTCCCACTAATAAAATAGCTAATATAGCTACGATTACTTTAAGACTTGAACTACTTTTTTGATTTTCCATCTTCAATTTTAATTAATTTTTACAAATTTAACAATATATAACTATGCTATAACGTAAGTTAATACAATTATATTATTTTTGATAAAAATATTTTTTTTAATGGAAAGAATTATCCCCTTTACTAGTAATGATCTTGCAAAAATTACAAACCACAGAAGTGGTGAAATAAAATTTGGAGAAAAAATGATAACTGTTCCAAAAAACACCGATACTATTGAGTTTTTTAAAACTTGCGAAGCTAAATATGTCCTATTTGGAATACCAGAAGATATTGGTGTAAGAGCTAATTTTGGTAGACCTGGTGCCGCTTCTGCATGGAATAGTTCCATAAAAAGTATTGCTAATATTCAGCACAATCGTTTTTGTAAAGGAAGCCAGCTAATAGTCTTGGGGCAGTTAGATGTTAGTAAAGTAATGAAAGAAGTCCAAAATTTAGATTTTAATGATAGTAATGATCGCTCAAGATTAAGTCAACTAGTCACTATAATAGATAAGGATGTATCGCATATAATTTTTAACATTGTAAAATCAGGAAAAATCCCAATTATTATCGGTGGAGGACATAATAATTCCTACGGTAATATAAAAGGATCAGCTCTTGCCAAAGGCAAATCTATAAATGCCATAAATTTTGACGCTCATTCTGATTTTAGGATTCTGGAAGGAAGACACAGTGGTAACGGTTTTTCGTATGCTTATGAAGAAGGTTTTCTGAAAAAATATTTTATTTTTGGTTTACACGAAAATTACACCTCTAAAAGAGTTTTAGATATTATAAAAAAAATAGAAAGTCGTGTACGTTTTAACACCTATGAAAGTGTAAACATTCGAAAAGAAAAAGAATTTGATTTAGAAATGGCCTATGCTTTAGAATTTATAAATAATGACTTTTTTGGAATTGAAATTGACCTAGATGCAATTCCAAATATTGCGTGTAGCGCTATGACAACGAGTGGTTTCTCAGTAGAACAACTTCGGCAGTTTATTTCGTTTTTTGCAAAAAATAAAAACGCTACCTATTTGCACATTTGTGAAGGTGCCCCCGATTTAGGAGAAGAAAAGAACAATCATTTAATAGGTAAGCTTATTGGTTATCTTATAACTGATTTTATAAAATCAAATACTATATAAACCTGTTTGATTGTCGACTTGTTTGTACACTTTCTATAAATTTTATATCCAAAATAGCATATAAACAGCCATAAAAAATATTAATACTATCTTTGTGCCACTATCTATGTACCTAATACAAGATATTTAATATCAAAAATATGTTATTCGAAGATTTATCACTTTCAAAAAGTATACAAAGAGCCGTATTTGAACAAGGCTATTTAGAAGCTACCCCAATACAAGAACAAGCCATTCCAATCGTTTTATCAGGAAGAGATATGATTGGTTGTGCCCAAACTGGTACTGGAAAAACGGCTGCTTTTGCCATACCGATTATTCATCAATTGCATAGAATTGTAGGTTCGTCTAAAAAAGCAAGCCCAATTCGCGCTTTAGTTATTACTCCTACCAGAGAATTAGCCGTACAAATTGGTCAGAATTTTGACCAATATGGAAAATATACAAACCTAGTTCAACTCACAATTTTTGGAGGAGTTTCTCAGGTGCCACAAGTCGAAATGTTAAAAAAAGGGATTGATATCCTGATTGCAACTCCCGGACGTTTACTAGATTTAGTAAAACAAGGTTTTATAGATTTAGACCACTTACACACTTTGGTTCTTGACGAAGCTGACCAGATGCTTGATATGGGATTTGTAAATGATGTCAAAAAAATTGTAAAATTGACACCTAATAACAGGCAAACACTTTTATTCTCAGCGACAATGCCAA
>JAGOJA010000050.1 GCA_017995345.1 Flavobacterium sp. | reverse complement strand
TTCTTGATTCGGGCGCATGAAGTATGGCTTCATTTGTCAAATAACCCCGCATCGATTTTCCAAATTCAGTAAATCCCTCTCGCAAAATTTGCGTTAAAAATCCGGGAAAAACCTGTCCCATTTCTACCGAAGTGGTTCCGGGAACATACGACGTTTTAGGAATATCCGATGAAACTCTGTTTTGTGTAAAATCAATCATACGTTGTGCAGGAAGTTTTTGGCTTTCGCCAGCCAAATGCCAAGCTTTTTGTTCGATACTTTTTTGGAATTCCATTCCAGCCAAAGCACCAAATTTTGCAAAAGGTTTAAAGTCTTCCAGTTGCAGCTCAATCACAATTCCAGAATTGGCGGTGATCTGATCCCTTTTGGATGGAGACCAACCATTAGTCACTACTTCACCAGGACTTGTAGCACAAGGCGCAATCACGCCGCCAGGACACATACAAAAGGAATACATCCCGCGTCCTCCTACTTGTTTCACAATAGAATACGGAGCTGGAGGCAAATAGTCGCCACGATAATCACAACTGTATTGAATGCTATCAATCAAGGATTGTGGATGCTCTGCTCGTACGCCCAAGGCAAAAGGTTTGGCCTCGATAAAAACCTTTTTCCTATCCAATAATTCGTAAATGTCACGAGCCGAATGTCCTGTGGCCAAAATGATTTTATTAGCAAGAATCGAATCTCCTTTTTGAGTTACGATACCTTGCACTTCATTGTTTTTTATTAAAATATCCGTCAATCGGGTTTCAAACAATACCTGACCGCCACATTCGATGATTTTCTCTCGAATGTCCTGAATAATTTGAGGTAATTTATTCGTTCCAATATGTGGATGTGCATCTACTAAGATATCGGGTGTAGCACCAAAAGCCACGAATAACTCTAAAACTCGTGTTACATCACCTCGCTTTTTAGAACGCGTATATAACTTCCCATCCGAATACGTTCCCGCTCCGCCTTCGCCAAAACAATAATTAGAATCTTCATTCACCAGATGATCCACATTGATGGCTTTCAAATCACGACGTCTGCCTCTAACATCTTTTCCTCGCTCAACAAGAATGGGTTTTAACCCCAATTCGATCAACTGCAACGCAGCAAAAAGTCCTGCGGGTCCAGCACCAACAACGATTACCTCTTGCGCCGAAGCTACGTTGCCATAGTCCGGAAGTTGAAATTTAGGTTCTTGAAAAAGCTCTCCTTTTAAATAAATTAAAACCTTTAGATTGATTTTTACCGCTTTTTGACGTGCATCTATAGATCTTTTTAGGATAGAAATATGTTGAATCTCATCGGCAGCAAGCTTAATTTGTTTTGACAAATGGCTTTTCAGCAACAAATCATTTGCTGCAATTTCTGGAGATACTTGTATTAAGAGTTCTTGAGGCATTATACGTTGTTTATTCGTTGATTTGGTTAATCGATTGTTCAAAAAACAAAGTGCAAAAGTAGTATTTTGAACTGACTTCTTGGTACGGAAAGACGAATCCGTTTTTCAATTTTTCAAATTGGTACATTTTCAAATTAGACTTTGTAACTTTGGCGCTTTATTGCTAAGAACCTTTGCACCTCTTAAAAAATGTCAAGACAAATAAAACTAATATGGGATTTTCGCGGGCCAGCTTCCGCAAAAATTGCCGAACACCACGAAATTCATTTAAAAGAATACATCGCTATTGAAAAATTACCGTTGAATATAACGGGTTTTGAAATTCATGGCGAAATGCTAGCCATTGCTTTTATGGTAGTAACGGATGAAAACATGATTCAGGTGCGAGATGCTTTGAAACCACATCGAGGAGAAATTTATACTGAAAGTCAAAAGTCATAATGTTTTAAAGTTTATGATGCAGCTTTAAGACATTATGATTTTACAACTTTAAGACTAATTAGCGACTTCGCTGATGAATTTAATTCGCATGAAACGCAATTCATTAATATCATAATCCCCTTCAAATTCCTTGAGTGCGTTTTCAATATTATCCGATTCAGATTCCATGAAATAATCGTGTATTTCTTCTTGCTGTTCTTCGTCCAGCAAGTCGTCAATCCAATATTTAATATTAAGTTTCGTTCCAGAATACACAATTTGCTCCATTTCTTTAATCAAAGCATCCATGTTAATTCCTTTTGCGGAAGCGATATCATCCAGCGGTAATTTTCTGTCGATATTTTGAATAATATAAAGTTTATTTACAGAGTTAACCCCGGTAGATTTCACCACTAAATCCTCTGGACGGATAATGTCATTTTCCTCGACATACTGGCTGATTAATTCTAAGAATGCTCCGCCGTATTTTTTAGCTTTTCCTTCTCCAACCCCATGAATATTGATTAATTCTTCCTTCGAAATTGGATATTTCAAAGCCATATCTTCCAGTGATGGATCTTGAAAAACGACAAAAGGAGGAACACCTACTTTTTTGGCTACTTTTTTGCGCAAATCACGCAACATGCCCATTAATACATCGGAAACCCCGGTAGATTTGGAAGCCGTTACTATAGCTCCGTCTACAATCTCATTATATTCATGATCTTCGGACATCATAAAGGATTGTCGGTTTTTAATAAAATCCAATCCTTTTGGGGTAATTTTTACGATGCCATACGTTTCAATATCTTTTGATAAAAATCCTGCAACAAGCACTTGTCGCAATAAGGCCATCCAGTATTTTTCATCAAAATCCGCACCACAACCAAAAAAAGATTGAGTATCAGTTCGGTGTGCTTTGATAACTGCATTGACTCGACCAATCAAGGTAAAAACAATTTCTTTCGATTTGTATAAATGCTTGGTATCTCGAACCACCTCCAAAAGCTTCACCACTTGATCTATGGCTTCGATCTTGGTTTTTGGATTACGAACATTATCATCCATACCTGCACCTTCTCCGTTCACATCATCAAATTCTTCTCCGAAATAATGAAGTAAAAACTTCCTTCTTGACATAGACGTTTCGGCGTAAGCCACCACTTCTTGCAATAAGGCAAATCCTATTTCCTGTTCGGCAACGGGTTTCCCTGACATGAATTTCTCTAATTTTTCTACATCTTTATAAGAGTAATAAGCTAGGCAATGGCCTTCGCCACCATCACGACCAGCACGACCTGTTTCCTGATAATAACTTTCTAATGATTTTGGAATATCATGATGAATTACAAAACGCACATCTGGCTTGTCAATTCCCATTCCAAAAGCGATGGTTGCTACAACCACATCTACATCTTCCATCAGAAACATATCTTGATGTCTGGCGCGAGTTTTAGCATCTAAACCAGCGTGATACGGCACGGCACTGATCCCGTTTACCTGTAAAACTTCGGCAATAGCCTCTACTTTTTTGCGGCTTAAACAATAAATAATCCCTGATTTGCCTTTGTGTTGTTTGATAAAACGAATAATATCCGATTCAATATTTTTTGTTTTAGTACGTACCTCGTAGTATAAATTAGGTCTGTTGAAGGATGCTTTAAAAGTAGTAGCATCAGTCATATCCAAGTTTTTCAAAATATCCTCTTGCACTTTTGGCGTAGCGGTTGCGGTTAAACCTATAATAGGAACATCTCCCAGCTGTTTGATAATGTGTTTTAAGTTTCTGTACTCTGGTCTGAAATCATGACCCCACTCTGAAATACAATGAGCTTCATCAATTGCTACAAAAGAAATTATGACATTTTTCAGAAAATTGACATACTCCTCTTTAGTCAAAGACTCAGGCGCTACATAAAGCAACTTGGTGAGTCCGGAAGTAATGTCTTTTTTTACTTGGGCAATTTCGGTTTTAGTTAAAGAGGAGTTTAACACATGGGCAATTCCATTTTCAGAAGACAAGCTTCTAATGGCATCAACCTGATTTTTCATCAAAGCAATCAAAGGCGACACTACGATAGCAGTTCCCTCCTGAATTAAAGCGGGCAATTGATAACAAAGTGATTTTCCTCCACCTGTAGGCATAATCACAAATGTGTTTTGCTTATTAAGAAGGCTTTTAATAACTTGTTCCTGCAAACCCTTAAATTGGCTGAAGCCAAAGTATTTTTTTAATTCTTTGTGTATGTCAATTTCGTTTGAATTCATTCTTTATTATGTGGTATTTTATATAAATTTGCAACACATAAAGATACAAATTTCTTTTATACATACAAATTTTAATCATTCTGTTTTGATCACTAAAGAAAATATATTGGCCAGTGCCAAAAAAACCATCTTATCGGAAAGTAAATCCATTGCTAAATTAACTGATTTTTTGGACGAAAACTTCATTGAGGCAACTCAAGAAATTTACAATTCAAAAGGAAGACTAGTCGTCACAGGGATAGGAAAAAGTGCTATTATTGCTCAAAAAATGGTAGCTTCTTTTAATTCTACCGGAACACCATCGCTTTTTCTGCATGCCTCCGAAGCCATTCATGGCGATTTAGGCATGATTCAAAACGAGGATGTGATTATTTGCATTTCAAAAAGCGGCAACAGTCCGGAAATAAAAGTACTGGTTCCGCTCTTAAAACGATTTGGAAACACATTGATTGCAATAACCGGAAACATGACCTCGTTTTTGGCTAAAGGCTCTGACTTCGTTCTGAACACCACAGTCGATTCTGAATCTTGTCCGAACAATTTGGCTCCAACAAACAGCACCACTGCACAATTAGTTATGGGAGACGCGCTTGTTGTATGCTTGATGGAAATGCGTGATTTCAAACCCGAGGATTTTGCAATCTACCACCCGGGAGGCGCATTAGGCAAAAAATTATTGCTGCGCGTCAAAGACATGTTGGAACACAGCCTAAAACCTATGGTTGCTCCGGAAGCCTCCATTAAGAAAGTTATTTTTGAAATTTCTGAAAAACGACTTGGTGTCACTGCCGTAGTTGAAAACGACAAAGTAATTGGCATTATTACCGATGGTGATATTCGAAGAATGTTAAACGACAGGGATACTTTTGCTGATGTAACTGCAAAAGACATTATGACAAAAAACCCAAAAACGATTACTTCGGATGCTATGGTCGTAGAAGCATTGAACATAATGGAAGACTTTTCTATCACACAATTAGTAGTTGCTGACCAGACTAAATACAAAGGCATATTACATTTACACGATATTTTAAAAGAGGGAATAATATAATGGTTAAAAAAAACTTAAACGAAATGTCGTTTTTAGATCATCTAGAAGAATTGAGATGGTTATTAGTTAGAAGTACAGTTGCAGTACTAATTTTTGCCACTGTCACTTTCTTTGTAAGTGATTATATTTTTGATGTGATTATTTTTGGCCCAACAGATGCTAATTTTATAACCTATCGATTTTTTTGTGATTTATCCCGTCAATTGGGTTTTGCCGAAAGTATTTGCGTAACCGAAATGCCTTTCATTATTCAAAACACAAATATGGAAGGACAGATAAACGTTTTGATTTGGACATGTATAACAGCCGGATTCATTCTTGGTTTTCCATTCATACTATGGGAAGTGTGGAAATTCATCAGTCCTGCATTATATGATACGGAGAAAAAACACGCTAAAATTTTCATCTTCTCCTCCTCATTGCTTTTCTTTTTGGGCGTGCTCTTTGGTTATTATGTAATTGTACCCATGTCTGTCAACTTTTTTGCTACGTTCACCATCAGTACTGTGGTAAAAAACCAGTTTAGTATTGATTCCTATATTGGATTGGTAAAAACGAGTGTTATTGCTTGTGGACTGTTTTTTGAACTGCCAATAATTATCTATTTCTTGACTAAGTTAGGATTAGTAACTCCGGCTTTCTTAAGGAAATACTGGAAATATGCAGTAATTATTATCCTAATAGTTGCAGCAATTGTGACTCCGCCTGATGTGGTAAGTCAAATAATTGTAACCATACCCATGCTGATTATTTATGAATTAAGCATCCTAATTTCGAAAATAGTAGTAAGAAATCAAAAAAAAGAAAATGGCTGATATAGTAGAAGAATTCAACGAGTACCGTTCTAAAATGAACGAAAAATTATTGGCAGACAACAATAAAATTGTAAAACGAATTTTTAATTTGGATACCAATGCGTATGCTGCAGGTGCGCTGGATGTAAAAACAAAAGAACTACTAGGATTAGTGGCTTCGGCAGTATTACGTTGCGATGATTGTGTAAAATACCATTTAGAAACCAGTCACAAAGAAGGTGTAACCAAAGAAGAAATGATGGAAGCAATGGGAATTGCGACACTTGTTGGCGGAACTATCGTAGTGCCTCATTTGAGACGAGCGTATGAGTTCTGGGAAGCATTGGAAGAAACCGCAACAAAATAATTTGTTAAGAAGTTAAATCGTTTAATTGTTTATTCGTTTATTTGACGATTAAACAATTAAATGCTTGACCCGTTAAACGATTAAACTAAAAAAAATGAAATTAAGAGCCGAAAATCTAATCAAAACCTACAAAGGACGCAGTGTTGTAAAAGGCATTTCGGTAGAAGTGAATCAAGGTGAAATCGTGGGGCTTTTAGGCCCAAATGGTGCTGGAAAAACAACTTCATTTTATATGATTGTGGGATTGGTTAAACCAAATTCTGGCAACATATTCCTAGACGATTTGAACATCACTGATTACCCTATGTACAAAAGAGCGCAGCAGGGAATTGGGTATTTAGCACAAGAAGCTTCCGTTTTTAGAAAATTAAGCATCGAAGACAATATATTAAGTGTTTTGCAATTGACAAAACTTTCCAAAGCAGAGCAAGAAGCAAAGATGGAAAGCTTAATCGATGAGTTTAGCCTAGAACACATTCGCACCAATAGAGGCGACTTACTTTCCGGTGGAGAGCGTCGTCGTACCGAAATTGCCCGTTGTCTTGCCACAGATCCAAAATTCATATTGCTAGACGAACCTTTTGCGGGAGTAGACCCCGTCGCTGTAGAAGATATTCAGCGCATTGTGGCTCAGCTAAAAAATAAAAACATCGGTATTCTTATTACAGATCACAACGTGCAGGAAACGTTGGCTATTACAGACAAAACCTATTTAATGTTTGAAGGCGGGATTCTAAAAGCAGGAATTCCAGAAGAATTAGTAGAAGATGAAATGGTACGTCGTGTATATCTTGGACAAAATTTCGAATTGAGAAAGAAGAAACTGGAATTTTAATTTTCATCTAAAATAGTTTTAGATAGACAGCATTTACTTTGTATGTGGATTTTTAAAACATCCGAATGAATCAACAAAACAAGCCTTCAGAAGAAACAAAAAGACGATGGAATCAAGATCCCAATAACTGGATTTGGGGACTTTTTTATTATAATAAAGAAGACAAACGCATTTTTCCTCCTAAAAGAATCGCATGGATGGGTTGGACTATAAATTTCGCCAATCCGATTTCCGTTAGTGCTTTTTTGATTGTATTCCTTTTAATTTTAGCACTATTATCTTTAAAACAAACTACTACTACTCTACCGTAATAAACTGCAACTGCTGCAAATCACCATTATAAATATTCACATCTACATTGCCTTTAATCCCAGGAACTGATGCCTTTTCGGTAAATTGCCAAAACAACCAATCCTCCGCAATTTCTTCTCTGTAAAAATTATAATTGGCAATCCAAAAAAGGTAATCACCAAACTCTTCTTTCAAAAAATCTTCATAATAACTCTCGCCACTATAAATAATTGGTTTGACACCGTAATGAGATTCTACAGCATGCAACCATCGTTTTAACCCTAATTTAAGATTGGCAATAGACTGATTTTTTGGTAATTTTTCAATATCTAGAACTGGTGGCAAATCTCCTTTTTGTAGCGTCACGGTTTTAATAAAAAGTTCTGCTTGCTCGAGTGAATTTTCGTTTGGACGGTAATAATGATAGGCGCCCCGAATCATCTTGTTTTCTTTGGCGCCAAGCCAATTTTTTTCAAACTTTCGGTCTTTTCGATCTTTTCCTACTGTAGCGCGGATAAAAACATAGTGCAGTGGATGTTTATTTTCTAACGTATCTACATAAGACCAACTTATTTCACCTTGATATTCTGACACATCGATACCAATACTCTTTCCCTGATGTTTTTCTAAAACCTGAAAATTGCGAACATCGGAAATTCGTTTAGCCTCACGATTCGCTCTACTGATTTTGTCCGATTTGAAACCAAAATAATACGACAAACCATTTCGATAATGATAGCCGAGACCGAGCATTAATACTATAAAAAAGGCAACAATCGAATAGCGAAAAAGATTCCCCGAGAAAACTGCTGCTTTCTTTTTGGGCTTACGAACTGCGTATGTTTTTCTTCGAACGGCTTGCTTTCTCATTCAAAAAATTACTTTTTGAGTACTTTATTATTCAGAACCGACAGTAATACATAAAACAAGATCAATAAAGGAATTCCTAAATAGCGGAAAAACACCAACAACAAAAGAGAGCCAACAAGAAAGACAATTTGAAGTCCGTTTTCTTTAAAACTAAACTTCTTGATTTTCAAAGAGAATAATGGAATTTCAGCATTTAGCATATAGGCGCTCAATGCTGTTACGGCCAATAAAAACCATGGATTAGTCAACAATTCGATGATAAATATAGAGTCGGTATATTTCAAAACCAAAGGCAAACTTAAAATAAACAGCGCATTTGCTGGTGTTGGCAAGCCAATAAAAGAGTCGGTTTGACGCGTATCAATATTAAAATTTGCCAAACGGTAACAAGAACCTAGGGCGATTATAAACCCTAAATAGGGGAAAAACTGCAAATGACCGGCCGATGCAGTTGTGGCATGACTAATCATCATTTGAGACATTACTAAACCCGGAACAACACCACTAGTTACCATATCTGCTAAAGAATCCAACTGTAATCCAAGCGGGCTGGAAACATGGAACAATCGGGCAAAAAAACCATCAAAAAAATCCAAAAAGATACCCAGACTGACAAAATAAAAGGCCATTTCATAATCTTTATTAAAAGCAAATACCAAGGCGATACAGCCACAAAGAAGATTAAGTAAAGTAATAAAATTCGGGATATGCTTTTTAATAGTCATCATAAATACAGTTTAAAGGAATCAAAGGTGGCAAATTTAGCATAATAAGTCAATGAAAAGTCCGTTTTTAAATAGAGATTTTCATCAAATACAGCAAATATAGGAAACAACACAATCCTAGTAGTCAAATCGTTGAAAATGCTGTTCCATAAATTTATTAATTAGGAATTCAATCAAGATTCTTGATATGTGTAACGAATGAAAGGAAACGAGAACAAAAAATTAAAAAATCAGTTTTGTTATTGTCATCCGAGTAGCCCATTAAATTTCCGATGATCGTCTTTAAAAAATAAAAATATTCTGGACTACAAGTTGATAGTTTTGGTTTAGCAGACTGAAAGTCTGCACGGTTATAATAATAAAAATCAACCGCAGATTCGCAGATTTTTTTTGAGGTTATAATAAATCTGTGAATCTACGGTAAAATTTTTCAGAACCTGAAAGGGAAATACACTAAAGTGCATAGTTTTAAACTATTTCTGTAACCAATAAAAACACCCCAAATACGTATATTAAACAAAAAGAAAAGATATAGATAATTCACAATCACTTCGGCCATCATAGTAAATTCAATAACAAAATGAAATAACCTCAGTAAAAAATTATATTTTTGATAAAAATTAAACCGGTTTTTAGTTTGTAAAAATAACTCCCTTGAAAAAAAGCTTTTTACTAGCCACATTTTTGATAAGTACCTTGATGCACAGTCAGTCCTTTAGGAAATACTCGAATGAGTTCATGAATATCGGTG
The DNA here is from genome assembly GCA_017995345.1 of Flavobacterium sp. Classification (GTDB taxonomy): domain Bacteria; phylum Bacteroidota; class Bacteroidia; order Flavobacteriales; family Flavobacteriaceae; genus Flavobacterium. Next base: position 9,527 of record JAGOJA010000050.1, on the reverse strand, counting down.
TAGATGCAGCAGCATTGGGTATGTCAAATACTGTCGTGGCTTCAACCAATGATGTCAATTCAGGATATTGGAATCCTGCCGGGTTAATTCGCATGGAAGACCATCAAGTGTCTTTTATGCACGCCAATTATTTTGCAAATATTGCCCAATATGATTATTTGGCGTATGCCAGTCCAATAGATGATCGTAGCGCATGGGGAATTTCACTAATCCGTTTTGGGGTAGATGACATTTTGAATACTACGGAATTAATCGACAGTCAAGGCAATATTGACTACAACCGAATCAGTCTTTTTTCGACTGCTGATTATGGATTCACTTTTTCTTATGCCCGGAAATTGCCGGTTCCGGGATTTCAATATGGAGTCAATGCAAAAATCATTCGGCGTATTATTGGAAAATTTGCCAATTCTTGGGGATTTGGTTTTGATGTTGGATTGCAATTCGAAAAAAACAACTGGCAATTTGGAGTAATGCTCCGCGATATCACTACCACCTATAATGTTTGGAATATTGACGAAAAGGAATATCAAAAAATCGCCAATGCCATACCTGGAGAAAATCAGGAATTACCGGAAAGCACGGAAATTACAGCTCCAAAAGCACAGCTGGGAATTGCTAAAAAATTTATCATTCGCTATGATTACAGCATTCAGGCTGCAGCCAATGTGAATATGCGTTTTGCCAGAACCAATGATGTAATTGCTACTGATTTTGTGAGTGTCGACCCCGCTTTGGGATTTGAGTTTGGATATACAGATTTGGTTTTTGTGCGTGCCGGAGTGGGAAATTTTCAGAATGTACAGCAATTAGACAGCACAGAAAAAGTAGGTTTCCAGCCGAATATTGGCTTGGGATTTAAATACAAAGGCATTCAAATTGATTATGCGCTAACTGATTTAGGCAATCAAAGTGCCGCTTTGTACTCGAATATTTTTTCGGTAAAAGTTGATTTGGGAATGTTCAGAAATTAATTTAGCATCAAATAACAACTTTAAATTTTAAGCAGTTTTTTCGAGGTTCATGCCAAGTTGCCACAAGCCGTTTTCTACAATAACAGTTTTTAGTTTAACAAAAAAGTTTCGGTGCCTTTTTTCTTTCTTTGAGTATCTTTGTAAAACAAATTCAATCTAAGTAATACTAATCATGCCTTTTACCCGTATTAACAGCAATCGAATGAATCCATCGTCTTTAAAAAAAATAGTTTTTCTCCTATTCTTCTTTTCAACTGTACACTTGAGTTTCGGACAAAACATCCAATTATCAAAAAACACCCACGTAAGCGTAATCACTTGCGGCACGGGCAATGAATCCTATTCGCTTTTTGGACATACGGCCATTCGGGTGCAGGACACAGTCAACGCAATTGATGTAGTTTATAATTATGGCGCTTTTGACTTTAACACGCCAAATTTCGTGATGAAATTCATAAAAGGAGATTTGCAATATTTTGCGGTAGCGCATTCCTATCCGGATTTTATCAATCAATATCAGTATGAAAAAAGATCCGTTTATGAGCAAGAACTAAATATTCCTGTTCCATTAAAACAAAAACTTTTTGACAACCTGAACGCTTCCCTAGCTTCGGGAGAAAGTCATTACACCTATAAATTTATCGACAAAAATTGCACCTCGATGGTGGTTGACATCATTAATAAAACATTAGACACTGTTGCCATTATAAAAAAAACCGATACTGATATTACCTACAGAGCCATCTTGTATCCGTATTTTGACGGTCATTTTTATGAAAAATTAGGAACCAGTATTATTTTCGGTACAAAAGTAGATCAATTAGGAACACAAGTATTCTTGCCGTTTGAATTGTTAAAAAGCCTAAAAAAAGTTTCTTTTCAAAACCATCCGTTAGTACAGGAAACTAAAACAACAATCGAATTCAAAAATGAAGTTCCTTTCTCCTGGTGGAATAATCCCTATACATATATTATGCTGCTTAGCTTTATCGTTTTTATAAACAAAAAAAGCATTAACTTACTCTACATCAGCATCATGGCTATCATTGGGTTATTCTTTTCCTTTGTCGGGTTTTATTCGTCACATCTCGAATTAGGATACAACTATAATATTGCATTGTTTAACCCCACCTTACTAGGAATGCTCTATTTTTATTGGACAAAAAATAAAAAAGGAATTTATAATTTGGCAGTATTCAACATCGTATTATTAGTGATTTATTTCTTTTTTATAATCAACAAAGCACATTTAGTTTTGGTTTTACCATTGATGGCAACTAGTGGAATTATTTTAGTGCGATTGGTTATTCAAAATAAGCAACGAATTCCTATCATCATCTAAAAAACGGCTCTGTTTTTTATTACTTGATTTTTTTTCACCGCAAATTCGCAAACTTTTTAAAAAATTGAAATAAGAATTCATGGATTTCGTGGATGAACTAATTATTTGGTTGTAGTTGCAGCTACTCCTGAAATAAAATACCAACTTTTCTTTAATCCGAATTTAATCTGTGGCGAAAAACAAGGCTGTCTAATCGCTACTGACCCCTATAAAACAATATGGTAGTTATGGTTTTAAAAGCAATGTTCATATCCAGATAAATACTGCGGTGCTTGATGTAATACAAGTCGTACTGCAACTTAATCAAACTATCATCAATCGTTTCCCCGTAGGAATAATTGACTTGCGCCCAACCGGTAAGCCCGGGCTTAATTATGTGTCTGGTTTCATAAAAAGGCATTATTTCAGCAATTTCTTTTACAAAAATAGGGCGTTCGGGACGTGGACCGATAACGGCCATATCCCCTTTTAAAATATTGATAAACTGAGGAAATTCATCCATTCTGGTTTTGCGCATGAACTTCCCAAACGCAGTCACTCTGGAATCATTTGCAGCGGTAAAAACAGCACCATCTGATTCGGCGTTTTTCACCATCGTGCGGTATTTTAAAATTTCAAAAACAACACCGTCTTTGCCTACTCGTTGCTGTGAATAAAACAAGTGTCCCCTGTTCCCTATCGCGTTTCCAACCAAGATTAGCGGAAGCAATACTAATCCTACAGCAAGACCTAACAAGGAAATTACTATCTCAAAAACACGCACGGTCAACAGGTATAATTTATTTTGATTGCTGCGGCTAAAAGGGAAAAAACGATAAAAATCACGTGACATATACTGTATCGGAATACGCTGGGTTTTGCTTTCATAGACCTGCGTATATTCACGAATAATATTTCCAGACTCTAACAAGTGTAGTAATTGCTGGTACAACTCCAAGGTGATTCCTTCAGTTTTTTGAGAGCCAATAACAATCTCAGAGATGCCATTTTCTTTTACAAAAGAAAACAAATCATCCCTTTTTATCCGTTTCACATAATGGTAATCCGAAACCGTCTCTTCGATACTATCAGTATTTACAAATCCAACTATTTCATAATGCGGATCAATGTTTTCTAATCCTAAAATCAATTCTTGAACTTGCTCTTTATTACATATCAATATTGCTTTCTGGACAAATCGATTGGATGCCAAAAATAGCACGTAGAACATTCGCCATGAGAATAATGTAATAAAAAAAACCATGAAAAACAACAGCACTTGAAGTCTGTTTGAAGGCATTTCAGGCGTAAAAAAAGGCGTAAAAAGATACACAAAAACAGTTGTCGAAACCGTGATGATAGTGTTTTTTAAAACTAGAAACTGATTACTGGCGACTTGGAGATTGTACATTTCGAAAATCGTTGCAAAAAAAACAAGGTAAACAACTAATAAAATGGTCCAGAAAGGCGTACTGGCAACTACCGTTAAGTATTCCTGATTGCAAATAATGCCAACAGAATACAAACCAACAAGAACAAAAAACACATCAAAAAAACGAAGAATAATTTTTCGCTCAGAAATTTCAAAATGTATTTTCTTTTTAGTGGACATGCTTTGTTTTGGTATTTTGGCAATTTAGTAATTTTGTCTTTAAATAATCAGAGCGATAGGAAATAATCCGATAAAATGCGTACATGAAACGATTAGTAGGTTCATTTTCAAAGTTATTAAACACATCCCTTTTTCAACAAACTAAAAAAAAATACGCTAATCTCAATACTATTTTTCGTTTTTTGCGGGACTTTCAAAACGAATAATAAGCAATGAAAGGGCATAGACAAATGCTGGTGCAGCGGTTCGCATGGCGGCATGATTAATTGTCAAAAGCCAAAATGTTACAAAACACAATAAGAAAACATTAAACTTATATTCAAAATACAAAACAAAAGGAGTAAAAATAAGAATCAACAATCCAATTATTCCCAACGCACCATGTTCCGCTAACATTCGGGTAATTTCGTTATGTGATGCAGCAGTCTTTCCCGTTTCGGATTCCCTTATTTCGATTACTTTTCCAACACCAGCACCCAAAAGAGGATTGTTCAAAAAAATATCAATTTCTTCATCTGCTAAATTTTCCCTGCCCGTAAACTGACTCGCTTTAACCCTTCCGGCAGCATCCTGATTGGCATACCGTTTATTGATAAGCCCTCCTGTTTGAAAAGAAGCATACATCCACACTCCAAGCATAGCAAGAACAATTAACACTACGCTAAATTTCAATTTAGCTTTTCCTGTGTCATTGGACTTAATATACAGAAACGCCAATAGTATAAAAATCATCACTAAACCAGTGATCATACCCCCTCTGGAAAAAGTGATAAAACCCCTATAACTAATATTCAAGGCAAGAAACAAATTGATTATAACAAGAAGTTTCGTCTTGGATGCTAATAAAACCCTTGAAAAAAAAACAAACATACCAAGCCCTAAAATTGTCGATACTTGATTGGGTCCAAAACCTCCAGAAGTTTGAAAATTAGATTCTGTTCCCGTAATCACATCTTTTATAAAGGGTGTGTAAATAGTCAAGTAAGCCATGCAGGTCACAATAGGTAAACCCATAAAAAGCAATATGCGATTCATCTGTTCTAAAGTAATGTTGCGCTTATAGGTGTATATAGAAGCGATGCCTAAGCACAAGGGTCCCGAAATATTAAATGCAATCCTAGTTCTAATATTGGTACCTAGATCCAAAGCAAAAGTAGCAATGATAACGCTGGGAATCAATAAAATTAAGAAAATCCAGTACCAAAAGGCTTTCTTTGAAAACCCACTAAAATACATTCCTAGGAGTAAAAAAAACAGCACTCCATATTTAGATATTTCATAAAGAGGATTTCCGCCAGTCATTCGCAAAAAAACCTCGCTTCCTACTACATAAGCAGCAACAAGTAAGGCTTCATTATTTTTATTGCTGCTTTTTAGGATGAAAATCGTTCCAAAGATAAAAATAGAATACCCATATAGCTTTGCGGTGAAAGGCACCGTATAGACTAAAAGCCCAATAAAGACATGGACAAGCAATAAACTAAGATAGGAGATTTCCTCTTTTTTCATTTTTAAATAGTTTTCAGTCGCATACCGTTTTGTAATGGTGAATCAAAACATTAACCACTTTTTTCTTTGAATAATTAGCTAAAACCAATGCTTGCAAATGTAATGCAAAACTATTCCTTAAAGATTCCATAGAAATCATTTTCTGTAGTTGCAATTCTAGTTCTGAACTATTTAAAGGATTAAATAATAGACCGCTAAAATTATCTTTAATAATCAAAGGACAATATCCAGCATTAGTTGATATAACAGGTAGTTGCGCTAAACCATACTCCAACAAAGTTACAGGAAACCCTTCTGCCGTTGAGGCTAAAACGCCAATTGTAGCTTGAGAAAGTATGTGTTTAATATCATTTTTCGAATCATATATAAAAATAAATTCTTCTAAATTGTTTTTATATATAAAATTCTTTAAAATCATTGAATAACTATCTTGATAATCTTTTCCAATTAAATGCACGGTCCAGCCCAACTCATTTAATTTCATTTTTGCAAAAACTTTCAGAATTATTAAATGATTTTTTGGATCTTTTAAATTTGCTAAACAGACAATACGTTTCTCATCTTGACCTTGCAAAAAAGTCTCCTTTAAAACATTGTTCTCAAACGTAGCAAAATTAGGAATGGAATATATTTTTTTTGTCAATAGATTTTTATTTCCCCAACTTTCTAAATGATGATTAACAACAAATACACAAGAAAAAAATTTGGAACAAAAAATCAATATTAAATTATCCCAAACCGATTCATTCGTTCTTGTACCGTAATGGTCATGCCAAATCAACTTCAAAGACGGCATCGATAGCTTCAATAAAAAAGCAAGGAAAAAAGAAGTGCTGTGTGCATGAACAACCGTTACGTTATGTTGTATGACATAATTTCTCAAGGTAGAGAGCGCTTTAAAATCAACTGTTTTTTTCTTATTGAGATACAAATAAGACACTTTAGCATCAATCTGCGAATCCAGCGCACCTTCTTTTCTCGTTACAACCAAACCTGAAAATTCTATGCGCGCAGCCAAGGCATTGGCATAATGTACCGCCATACGCTCTGCACCTCCTGGCTCAAGTGAATCTATAATTTGAATAATTCTCATGAATGAAGGAGTTTTTTAATTTCACTTTCAAACACATCTAAAGTATACGTTCTGGCCCAATCACTGCCCTTTTTAGACATCATTTGAAAACAACTTTCATCATCCAAAACCGCTTCCAATTGTCGGATATCATTTTCTAAATTCATTTCCAGCAAAACACCTCTATTCCCATAATCCAGCATAAACGGAACACAAGACACCGCTGTTGCCACTGGCAGACAACCCCAAAACATGCCCTCGGCAATTGCTTTCGGCCAGCCCTCACTTTCAGATGGCAATACTACAAAATGACTGTTTTGATAGGCTTTTTTTAAAATTTCCTGATTTTGGTTACCTTCCAATACAATTATTCCTTCTAATTTATGCTTCAAAATATACTGTTCCAATAGTGCCCGTTGCTCTCCTTCCCCATAAATCCTTAACACAACATTGTGCCCTTTTTGAAACAATTCTGAAACCAAGTGAACTGCATACAAAGGGTTTTTCCCTTTTACCAAAGTCCCAACAAAAACAAAAGTAATGGTGCCTTTTAATACTTTTGACAGTAACGGCAATCTATCGTGATTTTTATAAGTTGCCGTAAAAAAAGACTTTATATTTTTAGTCTGATTCGGCCATTCTCCATACACTAAAACCTGCATGTTTCTAGTCAAGAATGTATTACTTAAAATCCATTTTTGCAAGCGGTAACTCCAAGGCTGTTTTGCTTTTGGATCCCAATTTCCGGCATATTTGGCTGTTTTGGGTTTACTTGGAAATAGCATTTGAACAAAACAACCCAACAAACCTATATTTCCAGGACAACGCAAATGAATATGATCAGCGGAACGCATTGCTTTGTATATTTGCCAACTAATTTTAGGTGTTTTTAGTATCGTTCGCGCGATGCCTTTGAAAGTCAATACATCGAATGCGTCAATGGGTACGAATTTAATATTAGAATGTGTATATGAAACGTCAATTTCTGATTTTTTAAATAATGAGACCGGTGCAACAATAATTAATTCTGCAACCTGCTTTGCCCAAACATTCATTTCACGCACATACGGCGCATAAGCAAAATATTGATTTTGCGCTACGATATGAGGAACATGTGTGATAATGGCAAATTTCATAAAAGTTTGCTTACAATTACTGATGGCGCAAGGTGCTCCTCGAAATAACTACGACTATTCTTTTCCAGTCTACTTTTTAAATCTGAATCAGATAATAAAATAGCTATTTTCATTTTTATATCTTCAGCGTCAGCAACATATAACAAATGGACATTGTCTTTTAATAATGCCGGCATCACATTTTTATGTTCTGTTGAAATAATTGCTTTTCCTAATGCTAAAAATTCTGCTAATTTCCAACCATGACAAGAAAGTACAGCAGGCGTATTAAAAGCAAAAGCAGAATTTTGTATACTTGGCAAATATTCTTTTAGGGCTATTTTCTTGCAATAAACTAGTGATTCTAGACCAAGATTATTGCCATCGTTTCTAGGTGCAAAACCCCCAATAAATTTAATTTCCTTATTTTTTAAACACGACTCGATAAACAGCGCTCTAAAATTATTTGTTATCTTTTCATTTTTCCAAATACTACCTATAAAAAAAACATTTGCGTATGAGGATTTTTTTGGATGATATAGTTTTATTGGCATCCTTTTATACTGTCTCCAATAATTTGCAATAAACTCTCTATTATTACTAATTTTCGATCTATATTTTATCAAATTAGTTAAAGCAAAATACATTGTTTTGGAAAAACTCCAAATTTTTATACCAAAACTTGGTCCAACTGCTATCACTTTATTTAACGGATCCACCGGTATAGTTGCATAATTATAATTTACTTTACCATATTTATTACACCAATTAAAAGAAAGTAGATCAATCTCATTAGTATCTCTGGAATCAATTATAATCTTAGTTTCAAATCCATTTTGCAACAAAATAACAGCAAATGTTCCTTGAACAAAGTTTGGAAATCTAGAGATATTAAATTCTATATCATGAAATATCTCACGTAATCCTTGTATATAGAAAGAATCGTAATATACGTTACATAGACCATAAATGTATACTTTTTTGTTTTTCTTCATTTATCTTTTGGCTTATTAAAAATTAAACTCCACCAACCCACGGTTCTTCCTAATGCTTCGGTAAGCGCTTGTTTTCGTTTGTGTGTTGTAAAAGTATTGCTAAATCGAATCAATGTCAAAAGTATCGTAATGGAATGCCATTTAAATTGATGAGTGAATGTGGGCGTTGGATTTTTTGTTCGCCAAACATACCAGCCATTTCGCACCACCATTTTTCCATATTGGTATTGGTTGGGTCTTCCAGACGTATCGTGATAGTGATTTAACTGTACTTTTGTATTTATTACATTACTTCCAAATTGCAATGCCCTAATACTAAAATCAGCATCTTCATACAAACCATAGCCTTCAAAATAAGATGAAAATTGAATGGAGTCAAAAACAATTTTCCGGAAGGCAAATGACATACCTATAAGTAAATCAACTTTATAAATTTTACCATCCAATGGAAAACCGCATGTTCTACCATGGGAATAATCAGGCATTTTTCCTGGTTCAAGATTGGATTGTAACCTCAAATAATTACGAACCACATTACGCTTACCTTCTTTGTATACAAATTTATCAAATTGAAAAAAATGATATTTATTGTACTGCTTATTAGGTTCCGCCAAAACCCAACTATTTTCATTTAGGGCGACTCCTCCCACGCCAAAAATAGTTTTATCGGCAACAAAAGTTCTAACTAACTCCTCAAAATAATTAGGAGTTAGCTCCGTATCGTCATCTACAAAAGCAATCATGTCACTAGTTTCTGAAGCTTTATCAACGCCATAATTTCTTTGTCTTGTCAATCCACGATATTCTTTTGGAACAAGAAAATAGGTCAAATTTTTAAAAGTATTTTCTACAAGAACTATTCTCGTTTCACTATTTGTAGAACCATCAACAACCAAAATTTCATCGGGGTACAGCGATTGTTCCTGCAC
>JAGOJA010000137.1 GCA_017995345.1 Flavobacterium sp. | reverse complement strand
TCGTCATAAACAGGAACGCCCCATTCTTCGTCATGGTATTTCTTGTACAAATCACTGGACAAGCACCAGCCGCATCTTGTTATATTTTCCATAAATTATTTCCTTTTCTTTCAAATTTTTAATGCCCAAAAATAGAGTTTTATTTTGAGATTTGTGTTTATTTAAGATAGGAATAAATTATTTCAAGCTACTATTCAAGTCGATATTGTCAGCCAATCCCAATCATAAATATATGTTCGCTGCTGCTTATAAAATTTAAAAATTCATAGTACTTGTAATGCTATTTTCAGAATGGTCAATTGTAAAACCATAAGTTTGGAGGTTTGCTTTTAGGTGCGCAATCGTGCTACCATTTACCCATTTGATATCTATAATGCTATCCACAGTATCATTGATTTCTATTTGACCTGAAAATGCATTCGAAGTATTTCTTAAACGAAAAATGTCTAGCTGATTCTTTACAACTCGCATTTTTAATCCTTGTTCGATATCGTGCATTGTCAATGTGGTACGATTAATTTCTTTATGTCCGGCACTACCGCCGTTATCTGCTGCTTCGTAATTGTTTTTACCCGCAAAAATATCTAGATACCAAACCTGAGGTATTCCCGGCATAAACATTTGAATGGCTCTCGCAAGAAGCAACTTTTCTTCGTCTTCTCCCAACGCACTAAAAAACGTGGCATTGATTTGATAGTAAGAAATTTTATTCCCGGAAGGGTCATAGAGATTTTTGACACGACCACCACGTTCCATAATTGTGGTCATAATTTTTTCAATCTCGGCATCTTCTAACAATCCTTTATTGTAAACGCCGTTTACTTCCTTGCCTTTCAAATCTAAAACTGGTATTCCATCGTGGCAACCGAGCATATTTACCGTTTTATATCCTTTGGCAATAATCTCCTTAGCCCAACTAATTAATGCCATACTTGTTTGATTTTCGATAGTATGAATCGTTAAACCAGGCAAGAAAAAGTCATAGATGTAATATCCTTCATTGGCGACTTCATCGTGTAAATGCAAACCATATTCTGCGTGAATTTCTGGCAACAACATCAAATTATTTTGTTGAGCTATTTTCTTGATACGCTCCAGATATTCCCAAGTTCCCGGTTTATTAAAAAAATTGGATTCACCTACTTGTTTGTGCAAATAGGCAAAAGCGTCTAATCGAAGAATAGTACAGCCATAACCACTTAATTTTTTCAGTGTTTCCTCATAAAATTCCCAAACCAAAGGCGATGCAGCATTGACATCCATTTGTCCTAAATACGAACGTTTTTGCTCTATAATATGTAAAATTTCTGATTTAAAAGGAGTGCAATCTTCAAAATTAATTGTTGTAAAATCTTGATTATTAGTAATTGCGGTATTAATTGCGTTAACAATAAATGTACTTTGTTCTTCAGTTAATCCTTTTATGTTTTTTAAATCTGCTACAGCAATTTGATTGTAGGTTACTTGTTGATAAAAAGTATTCCAATACGGTTGTTCTGTGCCATCTGGAAAACGTACTTTTAATATGGGCAAACCCGACTTTCTCATAAATAATTTATTGAGAAACTCTGGTTTTGGAATTACAATTCCATCTTCATTTTTCACTCCGTTTCCCTCCCAGAACTCATTCCAATTGATAAAAAAATCTTTAAATTTAGATGCGTTACCGTATTGCAGCATATCTTTAAACTGGGGAGAAGCCACAGAAAGATGATTCAACACAATATCAAACTTCAGCTTTATCTGCAATTCATTCAAGTCCTTTAAATCCTTTATGTCAACTAAATCCTTGTTTATATCATAATCAATGATAGAAAAACCTCTGTCTAAATCACTGTTAAAAAAAGTGGGCAATACATATATAAAAGAAAAGACATCTTTAAAATCGGGCATTTTAAGCATGGCTATGGAGTCACTAAATTTTTCTCCAATACTATCCGGATAAACATTTAGCATTACACCGTTACTGATTTTTGTACTATTTTGTTGCATCGTATTTTATAGAAGTTTAGAAAGGATATTGATATTGTCTGGTAGTCGTCCTACATTTTGCAGTTTTAAAGCAGCTAATTTTAAAGCGATATCCAAACATTCATGAATTGATTTTTCTTTTATGTAAGCAAATAAAAATCCAGACCAAAAAGCATCACCCGCTCCTGTGGAATCCATTACTTTGTCAATTTTTATTGCTGGCATTTGTATTACTTCTTTTCCTTTTTGAGATAATTTCACCCCTTTGCTGCCTAAAGTTAAGCAAACCGTATCTACTCCTTGATGGTGAAAAAATTCGAATATCTCTTCGTGTGGAAGTTCTTTCTCAAATAGGCGCAGCATATCATCTTCACTAATTTTTATTAATGGATTGAACTGACAATAGGTTTTGATTACTTTGAAAGCCTTCTTTTGACTTTTCCACAGCTTTTTTGCATAGTTAAGATCAATACTTAGCTTACATCCTAAATCGTGTGCTTCTTGTGCTTTCTTTAAGATTGTTTTTTGTGCTGGATTTTTACTTAATGCAAAACAAGTGGTATGAAATATCTTTGTATTGGATAAAATTTCACTTGAAATTTGCTCTTCATAAATACAACAATCTGCTGAACGATACGGTATGAAATCTGGTGTGCCTTCAGATCTTGAAACAAAAATTACGCTAGTCGACTTGTTCTCAAGTACATTAAGGTGGTTTGTATTCACTCCAACGCTCGATAAGCGCTCCGTGATATAAGAACCAAAACCATCGTTCCCCACTGTTGCAACCATAATAGTATTCAAACCTAATCGTGTTGAATTCATAGCCACATTTGTAGGAGATCCCCCCAAATACCTATGATAATCTCTGGTTTCATTAATAAGGACACCTTCTTGATGGCCAATAAAATCTACAAGAACTTCACCAACACAAAGGATGTCTATAGTATCCATCTTATTATTTATTATATTATTCACTTACTTTTGTGTTTTTTATTTTGATTAATAAGGTGCAGATAGCAGCAAGCATTAATAATACACCAGCAAAACTAATTGCTTGACGAGGATCGTTATCCAAGAAGTTCTTTAAAATGTAACCAAAGGACAGGTTTTGGATAATCATTGGAATAACAATCATCATATTTATAATTCCCATATAAACCCCATAACGCTCTTTTGGAATAACCGCCACGACCATCAAATAGGGAATTCCCATCATACTTGCCCAGGCAATTCCGTAGCCAATAATTACCGCAAAAAATACATATTGATTTTGTATTGTTGGGAACCACAAAAAAGAGATAGCTCCAAATAGCAGACACGCAAAATGAATCATTTTTGCACCGTGTTTTTTGGCTAATTTGGCCAAATAAAAGGCAATAGAAAAAGTGACTATAAATCCAAAAGCGCCTATTAATCCATTCCATTCTACCGCTTTTTCGTAACCCATCACATCCTTTGGAGTCACATTCCATACGGACAAGGCAATACTTTTTGAATTGTTTTGCCAATAGCACATCATTGCATACCACTGAAACAAATAAACCAGAAACAGTTGCCACATCACTGTTGGCATTTCTAAAACGGCTTTATAAATGTCAATGAAGGGCGAAAATATATTTAATGGTTCAGCTTTTAAAATGGCTAATTCTTCTGCTGTTGGCGGGATTTCTTTTGTTTTGCCCATACTCCACCAAATGGAAGTTACAGAAAGAATTGCTCCTAAAAAGAAGGAGGCATAAATCCAAGTGGGTAACGATCCGGTATAACCAACAAAAACAATTGGAAATAGAAAAAGAGAAATATAAGCCAGAAATTGTCCGAAACCAGTAAAAAAACTTTGTGCTTGAAAACCTACGGGTTGTTGTTCTTCGTCCAGCGTATCGGCAATAAAAGCTCGGTAAGGTTCCATAGCGGTATTGTTTCCTACATCTAAAATCCAAAGCAAGCCTGCAGCCATCCATAAGGAACTGCTAAATGGGAATAGAAATAATGCGATACTACAAATTATGGCTCCAATAAAAAAGTACGGTTTTCTTCTTCCCCATCTTGGATGCCAAGTTTTATCACTCATCGCACCAATTATTGGCTGAATCAATAAGCCCGTTAATGGCCCTGCAAGATTTAGTATCGGGATTTGATCTGGACTTGCATGTAAAAAGTCATATATAGGATTAACCGCGCTTTGTTGTAAACCAAAACTGTATTGAATTCCGAAAAAACCGACATTCATATTGATAATCTGCCAGAAACTGAGTTTAGGTCTTTTGAAAGTCATTGTTTATTTTATTAGTTTTCACAAGAAATATGTTTTTTAGAAACAATTCCCATACTTTAAAAGTACAGGAATTGTCCACTAACTAAACCCAACATTAAATTTTTATTAAAATCTATAAGACAAAGCCATAGAAATAGATCTTCCCGGCATTGGTCTTGCTCTTACATAGTTTACCGCATTGTCCGTGATATTCCCTTCTTCTGACTCGGTAATGGCCAAGGTGTCAAACAAGTTGTTTGCAGATAAATTTAAGGATAATCCTTTTGTAACTTCAAAATCAACAAATGCATTTACGATTACAAAACCGTTCATCACCAATTGGTTTGAATCCTGTGCGAATGCTTTACTTTGACCAATAAAACTCAATCCAACAGCATTTTTATTTTCAGAAAAGTTATAAGTTGGCATCAAATTGTACATCAATTTTGGTTGTCTTCTTGGTTCATTTCCATTGTTGTCGCCAGATGTGATTTCTGCTTTGGTATATGTTAAAGCTCCGCGAACATTGAAATTATCCATTAGATTATAAGAAGATTCCAACTCCAAACCATACGATTTGTAATTGTTTTGGATGATACTGTTTGAAGTCGCTTCATAGCCACCTTGCTCGTCAGTTTTCGAATGAAAAGCAGTTGCATAAATATATCCTTTTGCAAATTTAAGTTTGTAACCTAATTCGGCTTGTGTCAAAAAGTCCAAGGCGTTGATTTTACTTCCATCAAGATAATCCAATCCTGAAAACAAAATACGATCTGCTTTTGCGGCAGCACCTTTGCTATATCTAGCAAAAAGAGATTGTTTTGCAGTTAATAAATAATTGGCACCCAAAGTATAAGAAACATAATCGTAATCGTAATTCACGGCAGTTTCATTAGCCGTATTTACAGCAAAAACATTTTGTTCTGGAACTGAAATTGTTCCGTTATTATTAATGTCATAAGTCGTTGACGTACCGCCAGCAAATGAACCAGTAACTTTGCCCAAATCATATCTCAAACCACCTTCCAAAGAAAGGTTTTCAGTTGCATCAACAGAAACATTAACATAAGGCGCGGAAACATTGTACTGCGTGTCATAATTTCTAGCTAAATTTCCCCATGCTGGAGTACCATAAGCATACAAACCGTTTTCTGACAATGGATTTCCTATGGCATTGTTCACGTTTATCAAACGAGGATTGTCATCCGAAACTTCCTGTAAATAAGAGTTCCACAACCAAGACGTAGAGATATTTTGGATAGATTTGAAGTAACCCGCAGTAACGCCTACTTTATCAAATTTTTTCGTCACTCTTAAATCATTCATAAAGTTGCTTAAATCATTTAATTGGGTGTCGAACATGTGAATTCTGGATACTAATCCGTTTGGATTGTTAAACGGAGTTCCAGAATCGGCATACGTCAAAGTAGAACCTGCTCCAAAAGAAGCTGCAATCGCAGCAGCCGAACCAACTTCAGCTGGAAACGGCGCTATAAATCCACCGCTGTTAGAGGAATAACGACCATTTTCGGTAATTTTCCAACCGTCTTCTAAGTCAAATGAAGCATTCACGCCAATCGATTTTGAAATTGGGTTCATTCCATCACCAACATTTTCTCTTCTTAATTCTCCATTAGTGCCAAGACCTACATTGTGGTTCAAGTAAATGGATTGTAAAGCTCCTGTTGTGGCGTCAAAACCACTAACGCTTCCCCAACTTGGATTGGCATTTGTTCCCGTAACTTTTACCGGCATTGGCATATAAGCTGCCGCTCTGTCGTTTAGGAATTTGGCATAAACGGTTACTTTTCCGTTTTGAAATTCTTTTGTAAGGTTGAATTTTACTTGACCACCATTATTGGACGTGGAACCCGTTTTTCTTACTCCTTCACCTGCTCTGTAAAAACCACCAACGTGAAAATATAAACCGTCTCCAATTTTTGCTCCGTAGTCAACGTCAGTTCTGAAATTGTTGTAATCCAAGCCGAAACTTGTTCTTACCATTCCGCCTTCTGTTTTTCCGGTTTTGCTGATAAAGTTGATGATGCCACCAGGAGAGTTAGAAGATAGAGTAGAGGCAGATCCACCACGAATGGCTTCAATTTTGGCTAC
>JAGOJA010000136.1 GCA_017995345.1 Flavobacterium sp. | reverse complement strand
TTAGGATTGTTATCCATCAATAATTCCATTGGGTTTTCTAAAGCTTCTTTAACAGCTACTAAGAAACCAACAGACTCACGACCATCAATAATTCTGTGGTCATAAGAAAGAGCCACATACATCATTGGGTGAATTTCTACTTTACCATTCACAGCAATAGGACGCTCGATAATGTTGTGCATTCCCAGGATTCCTGATTGTGGAGGATTGATAATTGGAGTAGATAACATCGAACCAAAAACACCACCGTTAGTGATTGTAAAAGTTCCACCAGTCATATCGTCAACGGTAATTTGACCGTCACGTGCTTTTATCGCTAATCTTTTGATATCAGCTTCAATACCACGGAAAGTCAAATTCTCTGCATTACGCACAACAGGAACCATTAATCCTTTTGGCCCTGAAACTGCAATAGAGATATCGCAAAAATCGAAAGCTATTTTATAATCACCATCCATCATCGAGTTTACGTCTGGATATAATTGTAATGCTCTAGTTACCGCTTTAGTAAAGAAAGACATGTATCCAAGACCTACACCACCGTGTTTTGCTTTGAACTCGTCTTTGTACTGATTACGGATCAAGTTGATAGGCGTCATGTTTACTTCGTTAAAAGTAGTCAACATGGCTGTTTCATTTTTAGCCGAAACTAATCTTTCTGCTACTTTACGACGTAACATGGATAATTTTGAACGTTCAGAACCACGGCTTCCTCCTGTAGGAGTTCCCATTGAAGGCACTGCATTTACAGCATCATCTTTAGTGATTCTTCCATCTTTACCAGTTCCTGTTATTGAAGCTGGAGCAATATTTTTTTCGTCTAATATTTTTCGTGCCGCTGGCGAAGGAGTGCCTGAAGCGTAAGTTGTAGTTGCTGCTGGAGTTGCTTTTGGCGCTTCAGCTTTAACTTCAGCTTTAACTTCAGCTTTTGGTGCTGCTTCTGTTTTAGCCGCTTCAGCAACTGGTGCTGAACCAGATGGCTTTGCTGCTGCAGTATCAATATGACATACTACCGCTCCTACTGCTACTGCATCACCTTCTTCGGCTTTTAATGTAATGATTCCGCTGGCTTCTGCCGGCAATTCTAATGTTGCTTTGTCTGAATCAACCTCAGCAATTGCTTGGTCTTTCTCAACATAATCTCCGTCTTTTACCAACCAAGTTGCAATTTCAACTTCTTTTATAGATTCCCCTGGTGAAGGGACTTTCATTTCTAAAATCATGTTCTATTATTTTAAATTATGAATTTTAAGTTTTAAATTGTTCGTAAACAACTTCTGTTTATAATCTGTACTATTTTTAGCCCTGATAGTAGCGGCATCCTTTTTCTTTTTTCCTAAAAAGAAAAAGATAGAGCGGATAGCAGGAAATAGCTCCTACTATCTAAATAAATTTTTATCAAATACCATTTTAATAGCATCAGCATGGCGGCGTTTGGCTCTTGTATAACTTCCTGATGCTGGTGCTGAATATGATCTTAACGAAGCCAATCGCCATTTTACTAAATCAAAGTTCATTAACATAAAGCCATACGCTCCCATGTTTTTTGGTTCTTCTTGTGCCCAAACATAATCGTCAGCGTTTGGATATTTAGCTATAATTGCTTTCAATTGCTCTACTGGCAATGGGAACAATTGCTCAATTCTAACTACAGCAACATCATTTCTGCCAAGAATTTCTCTTTCGGCAGTGATGTCATAATAGAATTTACCGGTACAAAAAACTAATGTTTTTACGTCCGCTTTTTTCACTGTTTCATCATCAAAGGTTTCTTGGAAAGCTCCATGAGTAAAATCTTCTATTGGCGAAACACATCTTGGGTCACGTAATAAACTCTTAGGTGTAAAGACGATAAGTGGTTTACGGAAGGTTGTTTTCATTTGTCTTCGCAACAAGTGAAAGAAGTTGGCTGGTGTTGTACAGTCCGCAACATACATATTATGTCTGGCGCAAAGCTGTAAATAGCGCTCCATTCTAGCCGATGAATGTTCTGCTCCTTGTCCTTCGTATCCGTGAGGCAACAACAATACGATTCCGTTTTGGTTGTTCCATTTGTCCTCTCCACAAGAGATGTATTGGTCAATCATAATTTGAGCTCCGTTTGAGAAATCGCCAAACTGTGCTTCCCAGATTGTTAGTGCGTTTGGATTTGTTAGCGCATAACCATAATCAAAACCAAGAACTCCGTATTCTGATAATAGAGAATTAAAGACATTGAATTTTCCTTTTTTCCCTTCTAAATTATTTATTAAAATAACTTCTTCTTCGGAGTCTTCTACTTTTACAACGGCATGGCGATGTGAGAAAGTACCACGTTCTACATCTTGTCCAGATATACGAACGTCATATCCTTCTTGTAACAATGAGCCATAGGCTAAATGCTCCGCCATTCCCCAATCCAGCTTGTTCGTTTCGAAAAACATTGTTTTTCTATCGTTGATTAGTTTTTGGATTTTATTTATGAATTTTTTATCCGATGGCAAATTACAAACAGCATTTGCAACCGCTGTAAGTCCCTCTTTTGAATAAGCAGTATCTACTTTTTCGAGCATTTCTACATTAGAAACTCTTGTAAAACCTAGCCATTCATTTTCCATGAACGGAGTAATAATAGTCAAATCTTTTTTACGGGATTCTTCTAAGTTGACTTCTAATTTTGATTTATATTCTTGTTCTAGCTCTTTTACAAACCCAGTGTCAATCACTCCTTCAGCAAGCAATTTCTCCATGTAAATATCTCTTGGGTTCTTGTGCTTGGAAATGATTTTATACAATACAGGTTGGGTAAAACGAGGCTCATCACCTTCATTATGTCCATATTTTCTATACCCTAGCAAATCAACAAAAACATCGCGACCAAATTGCATTCTGAAATCTAAAGCAAATGACATGGCATGAACTACTGCTTCTACATCATCTGCGTTTACGTGTAATACTGGTGAAAGTGTTACTTTGGCAACATCTGTACAATACTTAGAAGAACGTGCATCAAGGTAATTTGTAGTAAATCCTACTTGATTATTGATGACAATATGTATTGTTCCGCCCGTTTTGTAACCGTCAAGCTGAGCCATTTGTACAATCTCATATAAAATCCCCTGACCCGCAATGGCAGCATCTCCGTGAACGGCGATTGGCAAAACTTTTGAAAAATCGTTAGGGAAATATTTGTCTTGTTTTGCTCTTGTAATTCCTTCGATTACAGCACCTACTGTTTCAAGATGCGATGGATTTGGAGCTAAATTAATATTGATTTTTTTACCCGTACTAGTCACTTTATTAGCGGTAAGTCCTAAATGGTATTTTACATCACCATCAAAATATTCTTGATCATAATCTTTACCATCAAACTCCCCAAAAATGTCTTGGGTTGATTTGCCAAAAATATTTGCCAAAACATTCAAACGACCACGGTGTGCCATTCCCATTACAAATTTCTCTACCCCTTTTTCGGCTGCTTTTTCAATTAATGCATCCAGAGCGGGTATGATTGATTCGCCTCCTTCAAGAGAAAAACGTTTTTGACCTACATATTTAGTATGTAAAAAGTTTTCAAAAGAAACGGCTTGATTTAGTTTATTCAGAATTAATTTTTTCCCTTCCAACGAAAACTTCGGCTGGTTGTCATTAATTCCTAATTTTTTCTGAATCCATTCTACCACTTCAGGTTTACGGATATACATATATTCGATACCAATGTGCTGACAATATACTGTGTCCAGATGTTTGATGATTTCTTGAAGACTACAAGGCTGAATGTGAATCACCATGGCCGCATCAAAAACAGTATTCAAATCTGCGGAAGAAAGCCCGAAATTTTCTATATCGAGTGTTGGTGACGAGGCACGTCTTTCTCGAACTGGATTTGTTTTGGTAAACAAATGGCCGCGAGAACGATATCCATCTATTAGTTTCAGTACATTGAACTCCTTTTGAAGCTTGTCAGAAACCAAACTACAATCCATATTAGTAGCGGCAAAATTTGCAATTTGCTCCACTTGGTTCTCCTCATTGTAAGTCGTCATCCCAAAATCGAAACCTTGAAAAAAACTTCTCCAACTTGGCTCAACGCTATCTGGATTTTCTAAATATTGATCGTATAATTGTGCAAAAAATTCTGTGTGTGCTGCGTTTAAAAATGAAAACCTATCCATAATGTTTAGTGAATATACCTTTTTTGTTAAAATAGTTTGGCAAAAGTACAATATTACAATAAATTTACACTTTATTTTAAGATACTTTTGCATTGAATGTAATTAAAATTTTAAAACTCATGAGAAAGAATTCCTTTTTGAATAAGTCCACATCCTTTTTAGTGTTAGTAACACTATTTCTTTCCAATTCTCTCTTTGCGCAACATACTAACATGCCTCCACAACCAGAAAACCAGTTTTGGAGAAATGTGCAATTTGGTGGTGGTCTAGGCTTAGGTTTTGGCTCCGGTTATACTGATATTTCAATAGCTCCAAGTGCTATTTATAACTTCAATGAATATGTAGCTTTAGGGATAGGTGCTCAGTATAAATATTTAAAACAAAAAGAGTATTATGCTTCTCATTTGTATGGCGGGAGTGTTGTAAGTCTTTTTAATCCAATACCTGAAATTCAACTCTCAGCCGAACTGGAACAATTAAGAGTAAATGTAAATTTGGATGGGTCTAATAGCAATTCCCAGAATTACTGGAACACAGCATTATTTGTTGGTGCTGGATATCGCTCTGGCAACGTAACAATAGGTGCACGATATAATGTATTGGATGATAAAAACAGTATTTATGGAAGTGCTTTTATGCCTTTTGTAAGAGTTTATTTTTAATTATCTCCTATGAAAAAATCTTTACAACTATTCTGTATTTTATTTATAAGTTACAGTTTTGCACAAAACAGTATTTTACAATCTGGGCCTATGGTTGGTTATTGTGAAATGACAGAGGCAGTGATTTGGCTACAAACCAATAAAAAAGCTTCGGTAAAAATAGCTTATTTTGCCATTGACAATCCTACCAAAATATTCTATTCGAATATTTATTCCTCTTCAAAAGAGGTTGGTTTCACACATCATATTATTTTAGATCAATTAAGTCCGGGTAAAAAGTACAAGTACAACGTTTTTATAAATGATAAAAAAATCACCCTGCCTTACGAGACTTCTTTTACATCAAAAAAATTATGGGAATGGCGTGAAGATGCTCCTGATTTTACTGTAGCTCTAGGAAGTTGTTCCTATTTTAATGAAACTCCGCTGGACAGACCAGGAAAACCGTACGGAAGCAACTATACGATTTTTGAAAGTATTGCTAAGAAAAATCCAGATATTATGCTTTGGACTGGCGACAATATTTACCTAAGAGAAGCTGACTGGGATAGTAAAACAGGGATTTATCATCGATATACACACTCGAGGTCTACAAAAGAAATACAACCTTTGCTGGCAAAAAATCAGAATTTTGCCATCTGGGATGACCACGATTTTGGTCCGGATGATAGTGATGGCAGCTTTTACAACAAATTTCTAACTCAAAAAGCATTCAAAGATTTCTGGGCAAACAAAAGCTATGGCATGAATCCAGAGCAAAACGAAGGCATTTATTCAACCTTTAGCTGGAGTGACGCGCAATTTTTTTTATTAGATAATCGATTTTTTAAAACTCCAAACAACAGGATTACTGGCGAAAGAGTGGTTTTAGGAAACGCTCAATTAGAATGGCTGATTAACGCTTTGAGTTCTTCTAAAGCTAGTTTTAAAATAATTGTAATTGGCGGACAAGTATTAAACTCAGTAGCAGAAAACGAAAACTATAGCAACTACTCTAAAGAGAAAGAGAAACTACTAAAAGAAATTCTCGACAATAAAATAAAAGGAGTTTTATTTATAAGTGGCGACAGGCATTTTACTGAGTTTTCTGAAGTTCCCCGCGAGAATACATATCCGTTATTTGATTGGACTGTTTCCCCATTAACTTCAGGTGTTGCCTCTAAAAATGTGCTAAAGGAAAACAATGTTTATAGAACAAAAGGAAGCTTGATCATGCAACATAATTTTGGCACAATTTCTTTTTTAGGTTCAAAAGATAACCGCCAAATGAAACTCACTGTTTTTGATGCAGCTGGAAGTGAATTATGGAACAAAACAATCTTACAAAAAGATTTACAATAACTTATACTTATTCCTAAACCACACTTTTTGCCATTCTCTTTTTAAAATTAAAAAAGCTACTTGCTCCGCTAGAATGACCAAATCAGAGCCGTCTAGTTTTTTTATTTCATCCTCAGAAACATCAATTATGTATAGTAAATTTAGGTATTCGGCAAACTTGTATTGAATCAGTCGGTAGATTTTTTCATG